>DATGZW010000285.1:0-3621 GCA_035297005.1 Patescibacteria group bacterium | reverse complement strand
CCGCCCAAGGCCGCCCCACCCGCTGTGGCCGCTCCACCCGCGCCCAATCCGGCGGCCGCCAACCGCAAGGCTTATGCCGCCATCGCCGTGCTCGACCGCGACGGCAAGGGCTATGCGTCGCTTGACGACTTCCTGCGCGGGCGGGGGCTGGCGGGGCGGGTGTTCGGCGCGCTCGATCTGGACGGCAACGGCACCATCGAGCGCGCCGAGTTCCTCAAGGGCGGCAGCGGCCCCTCCCGCGCCGCCGCCTTCGCCCGGCTTGACCGCAAGAAGACCGGCCACGTCACCCAGGCGGAACTTGTCGCCAACTGGAACCCCGCTTTGTTCGATGCGCTGGCACAAGGAAGCGGCATGCTGACCGCCGGGGATTTGCGGCCCGGCTTGCCGCGCACGGTCCTGGCCTCGACTGCTGCGCCGCCACCCAGGATCGAACCTACCAGCACCACCGGCTCTACTTATCGGTGGTGCTGGATCCCCGTGACCGGCAAAGGAAGCCAACGGCTACTGATTTTCCCGTGGCAATTTGGCTGCCGATGATCCCGCGAAAGACTATTGCGACTTGTCACTTGGAAAGCTGAGAGGGGTCGGTTTAGACTTATGGCAGATGACTGGAAGCGGGAGGCAACGACGCCCCCGTCATGAACAAGCCGTCATAAAGGGGGGAAGAATGATGCGGAAATTGATTCTGTCGATGGTTGTGCTGAGCACCGCCATGCTGGGCGCGGTCAGCGCCGACGCGGCGCAGAAAAAGGCGACCGTGAGCTTCAGCGAAGAGGTTTTCCCGATCCTGCAAATGCGTTGCGGCGGCTGTCACCAGCCCGGCGGCGAGGGCTTCGAGAAAAGCGGCCTGGATCTGCGTAGCTATGAGGGACTGATGAAGGGCACCAAGTTCGGCGCCATCGTTGTTCCCGGCGACACCACCACCAGCAACCTGATCGTTCTGCTGGATGGCCGCGCCGACAAGAGCATCCAGATGCCGCATGGCAGCAAGAAGAAGCTGAGCGTCTGCGACCGCGACCTGATCCGCACCTGGATCCACGAGGGTGCGCAGAACAACTAAAGGATTTCGGCGCATTCAGGAGAATTCCGTTTCCTCTTTTTTCGTCATGCCCGCGCTTCTCGCGGGTATCCACGCGGCAGCCGCCTCAGTCGATACTTCCAATGGCTGACAGGTTGACCGGCGTGGATGGCCGGAACAAGTCCGGCCACGACGAAGCTAGGGTAGGCCGTCCTTTATTTTTGTCTCTTGAAACAACCCCGAACCTTCGGGGCCGTGGCAGCAATGCCATGGCCCCGAAGCGTTTCAGCCGCCCCCGGTTGACGCGGGGCGCGCGGAGCCTTAGGTTTCAACGCTTTCCTCGAACCGATGTGTGAAACCGCCATGTCCGACCTTCGCGACCTTGCCCATTCCGCCAATGCCTGGCCGTTCCAGGAAGCCCGCGCGCTTCTCGACGATCGGCTCAAGGGCGCGAAACCGGACAAAGGCTATGTGTTGTTCGAGACCGGCTATGGCCCCTCGGGCCTGCCGCATATCGGCACCTTCGGCGAGGTGGCGCGCACCACCATGGTTCGCCGCGCTTTCGAAGTGCTGGCCCCGGAAATCCCGACCCGGCTGTTCGCCTTTTCCGACGACCGCGACGGTCTGCGCAAGGTGCCCGACAACATCCCCAACAAAGAGATCGTCGGCGCCCATCTGGGTAAGCCGCTGACCTCGATCCCCGATCCGTTCGGCACCCATCCCAGCTTCGGCGAGCACAACAACGCCCGCCTGCGCGGCTTCCTCGACAGCTTCGGCTTCGAGTACGAATTCCAAAGCGCCACCGACTGGTACACCTCGGGCCGCTTCGACGAGGGCTGTTTGCAGGTGCTGCGCCATTACGACGCCATCATGGCGGTGATGCTGCCGACCTTGGGCGAAGAGCGCCAGCAGACCTACAGCCCGTTCCTGCCGGTCTGCCCCAAGACCGGCAAGGTGTTGCAGGTGCCGGTCGTCGAGTTGAAGCCCGACCAAGGCAGCATCGTCTATCAGGACGAGGACGGCACGTTGGTCGAGACACCCGTCACCGGCGGCCGCGTCAAGTTGCAGTGGAAGGCCGATTGGGCCATGCGCTGGTACGTGCTGGGCGTCGATTACGAGATGTCAGGCAAGGATCTGATCCCCAGCTATCAGCTGGCCAGCAAGATTTGCCGCATCATGGGCGGCACCCCACCGGTCAATTTGTCCTACGAGCTGTTCCTCGACGACAAGGGCCAGAAGATCTCGAAGTCCAAGGGCAACGGTCTGGCGGTCGAGGATTGGCTGCGCTACGCCCCGCCGGAAAGCCTGGCGCTGTACATGTTCCAAAAGCCGAAAGCCGCCAAGCGCCTGCATTTCGACGTGATCCCGCGCACCGTCGACGAGTACCTGACCTTCCTCGACCGTTTTCAGTCCGAGGACGACGGCAAGAAGCTCAACAACCCGGTGTGGCATATCCACCAGGGCCATCCGCCCAAGCCGGAAGCGGGTCTGAGCTACAACATCCTGCTCAACCTCGCCTCGGTCTGCAACGCCGAGGACCGCAGCGTGCTGTGGCAATTCATTAGCCGCTATGTGCCCAGCGCTACGCCGGAAACCGCACCGATCCTCGACCGGCTGGTCGATACGGCGGTCGCCTATTACAAGGACTTCGTCAAGCCGGCGAAAAAGTACCGCAAGGCCAGCGAGGCCGAAGCGGCGGCTCTGTCCGACCTGTCGAACGAGTTGAAGGCGCTGCCGGCCAATGCCGCCGCCGAGGCGATCCAGGAAGTGGTCTACGAAGTCGGCAAGCGCCACGCGGTGTTCCCCGAACTGCGCGCCTGGTTCCAGGCCTGCTATGAAATCCTGCTGGGTCAGGACCAGGGGCCGCGTCTGGGCTCGTTCATCGCCCTTTATGGCGTGGCCGAAACCATCGCCCTGATCGACCGCGCTTTGGCTGGCGACGATCTGGCGGCATAACCATGTGTGAGGCGGCCCTGCCCTGTTTCGCCAAAGAAAGCGTTGACAGCGACAGGGCCTGCCCCTAGCAATCATGGGCTATGAAAAGGGTAAGGGTCAGGCGATAAAATGAGCGCGAGCCAGAGCCAAGGCGCCTCGGGCGCCGTGCTCCCCGGCCACCAGTTGGTTCTGGGGTCCGAGGCGCCCCTGCATTTGGATTGCGGCGTGGCCTTGGCCCCCGTCACCATCGCTTACCAAACCTATGGCCAGTTGAACGCCGACAAGTCCAACGCCATCCTGATTTGTCACGCGCTGACCGGCGACCATTACGTCGCCGAGACCCATCCGCTGACCGGCAAGCCCGGCTGGTGGGAAGAAATGGTCGGCCCTGGCCGCGTGCTCGACACCGACCGCTATTTCCTCATCTGTTCCAACGTGCTGGGCGGCTGCATGGGCACCACCGGCCCGCTCGACATCAATGTGGCGACCGGGCAGCCCTGGGGCCACGAGTTCCCCGTCATCACCATCGGCGACATGGTCCGGGCGCAGGTGCGCTTGGTCGACCATTTGGGCGTCGATCAGTTATTTTGCGTCATCGGCGGCTCGATGGGCGGCATGCAGGTACTGGAATGGGCGGCGCATTATCCGCACCGGGTGTTCTCCGCCGT
>DATGZW010000284.1:0-4329 GCA_035297005.1 Patescibacteria group bacterium | reverse complement strand
GAGGCCATCGTGCAGGCCAACATGGCCGGTATCGCCCAAGGCCGCACGGTCATCGCGGTGTCGCACCGGCTGTCCACCCTGGTCAATGCCCATACCATCCTGGTGTTCGATGCCGGCCGTATCGTCGCCTCCGGCCCGCATGCGCGGCTGTTGACCGATTGCCCGCTGTACCGCCATTTGTGGGACCAGCAGAGCGCCGCCCATCTGAAGGGCGCCGTCCGATGAGCGTGGATGTGGCCGAGGCCGCCAAAGCCGCTGCCGATATGACCATCGACGAAGGGCGGGTGATTTTCAACGAGGGGCAGGCCAGCGACCACGCCTATCTCATCGTCTCTGGCCGCGTCGAATTGATTAAGGCCTCGGCCGACGGCCCGTTGCGGCTCAGCCAATCGGCGGCCGGCGAATGGCTCGGCGAAATGGCGGTGCTGGACGGCGGATTGCATGGCACCACCGCCCGTGCGCTGAGCAAGGTGGTGCTGCGCCCCCTGACCCGCGAACAGCTGCTGGCGTTGATGCATGAGCAGCCTGACACCGCCGTCGCCCTGTTGACGGCGTCCATGCGTCGATTGCGGCGCAGTTACCAGTTGCTGGCGACCCCCGAACAGTCCGAGTCTTCCTCCGCGCCGGGCCTGCTGGGGGCGTTGATCCTGCGCCTGCGCCCCCGTGACGTTGTCCTGCGGCGGCTGCGCATCGAATTCGAGCCCGACGCCGTCGAGATCGAGGAACGCCCGGTGCCGTTCGCCGCCCGCGCCTTGCTGCTGACCATTGCCGCCCTGGTAGTTTCGACCATCGTCTGGGCGTCGCTGGCCAGCCTTGACCGCATCGTCACCGCCAGCGGTCATTTGACCACGGTCAGCGCCCGCATTTCGGTGCAGCCGCTGGCAACCTCGGTGGTGCGCTCGTTCTCGCTGCGCCCCGGACAAGTGGTGCAGAAAGGTGAGATGCTGGCCTCGCTCGACCCCACCTTCGCCAATGCCGACGAACGCAGCGCCCGCGCCCAAACGGTGGCCGGTTCCGCCGAAATCGCCCGCTTGGAGGCCGAACTGCGCGGCGATGCCGAGCCCGGCCAATTTTCCACCGACGCCGCCGAGCAACGCCATCAAGTCGAACTGTTCCTGCGCCGCCGCGCCGAACGCACCAGCGCATTCAAGGCCTATGACGAGGAAATCCGCGACCTGCAAGTGCGGCGCAAGACCCTGGAAGCCGACCGTATCCATGTGGAAGCCCAGCGGGTCATCGTCGAACATCTGGAGAAGATCCGGTCCGAACTCTACGCCCAGGGCAACGGCTCGCTGGTCAACCTGATCGACGCCCAGCGCGAGATGGCGGCCAACCGGCGCGAAGCCGATCGGGTCGTCCACGAACTGGCGGAAACCGATCAAAAGGTCGCCACCGCCCGCGCCAAGACCGAGGCGGCGCGCAGCGAGATGACCTCGAAACTGACCCAGGAATTGGAAACGCCGCGCAAGGACTTTGCCAAGGCTGCCGAGGCGCTGACCAAGCAGGAACGGCTGAGCGATCTGGTGGAATTGCGCTCCCCCGCCCGTGCCATGGTGCTGGACGTCGCCGAGCGTACTGCCGGTTCGGTTGTGCGAGAGGGCGATACCCTGGTGACCCTGGTGCCGCTTGATGGCGCAGTCGAAATCGACGCGAGCGTCGAGCCGCGGGACATCGCCCCCTTGCGCGTCGGCGACATCGTGCGCATCAAGCTTGACGCTTTTCCCTACCAGAAATATGGAACCCTCGATGGTAGCATCAAGGCCGTCAACGGCGACGTCGTCGACACCGAGGTCAACGGCCACAAAAGCAGCGTTTACAAGCTGCGCATCGCCATCGTGAAGAACAACCTGCACGGTCTGCCGGCCGATGTCGCCCTGCTGCCGGGCATGAGCGCCCAATGCGAGATCGTGGTGGGGCATCGCCGGGTCATGTCCTACTTCCTCTACCCGGTCATCCGCGCCCTCGATTCCGGTCTTCGCGAGCCATAATTTCGTAGGCCTGTGACGGCGATCACTTCCCCCCGCTACACGAATTAGGTTAAGATATGCTTAACTAATGGTAGGGGGCGTGGATGTCGGTTTCCGTCGCGGCGAATTCGGTTGTTTCCACGGGTGGGAAACAGGTCGCGCTGTCGTCGTTGTTCACGGTGACGGCAGCCACCACCGACCCCACCTATCTGATCGTCAGCGGCCTCGACCGCGACGAATACACGGCGGGGTACAGCACCGCCGCCATGGGTTCGTTGTCGGGCAACGGCGCGAGCCAGGGCTTCAGCAATATCGGCAGCGACGCCTATTCGGTCGGCGCGGTCTTCACCTATCAGGCCGCGACGGGGCGCTATTACAGCAGCACCTACGGCTATTTCGATCAGTTGACCTACAAGACCTCGACCAGTACCAACGACAACGTCAGCCTGTCGGTGTTCACCACCAACAACGCCAGCCTTGCCACCACCTATGCCACCAACCCCTATGTGCTGGTCGAGAACCCCACCTATTTCACCGACGTCGGTTCGGTCAGCGTGGTTACCCAGCCGAGCGTCACCGGGCCGGCGCTGACCCAGGCGACGCCAAGCTCAGTAACCGCCGCCGCCATGTCCTTCGTCGGCAAGGCGTGGAACAACGAAGGCTGCTGGGTGCTTGCCAGCAACATCGCCGCCGAGGCTGGCGCCTCGTTGCCGCTGACCAGTACCTTGATTGGCATCGGCGGCGTGGCTAACGGCGAGTGGATCGTCGCCTATAACGGCCCTGTCGCCGCCAACAGCAACTGGCAGTCGCTGGTGCATGCGGGCGAGATCATCGCCTTCGCCCCGACCGCCAATTCGGGCCACATCACCACCTGCGTGTCGGGCTCCGGTTCCACCGCGATGTTGGTCGACAACATCACCTATATTAACGGTAATGGCAGCATCGCCAATTCGGCCAATGACGGCTCGGCTGCCGACATCGTCGTCGCCACGCCGCATGCCGCCAGCCAGGAATTCGCCAACGCCGCCGCCAATTCAGTGGTCATCTACGAATTGGATACTCCCGTGGTGAGTGACGTGGTGTCCAGTATCACGGTCGCTCTCAAGGGCAGCCAGTCCCTGGCCTCGGCGTTCACCGTCAGCAATCCCCTGGCCAGCCAGGCCATCACCGAATATCAGCTTTATGACACCGCCGGCAGCGACAGCTTTAGCGTCAGCGGCGTCGCCAAATCCGCCAATTCGGCGGCGGCGGCGCTGACCGTCGGCTCGCTGAGCGGCGTCTGCCTGACCGCTGGCGCCACGGCCTGCAGCGACACTGTCGAGGTTCGCGCCTATAACGGCAGCTATTGGGGCGACTGGCAAAGCCTGGCCGTCACCGTCGCCGGAGCCGCCACGCCCGCCGCCGCTCCGCCCAAGGTGAACGCACAAACCGCCAACCAGAATTGGGTGCAGGGTCAGGTGGTGAACTTCACCCTGCCGGCCAACACCTTCATCGATCCGCAAAGCCAGAAGCTGACCTATTCCGCCAGCCTGTCGAACGGTACCGCCTTACCGGGCTGGTTGACCTTCAACGCCGCCACCGACAGCTTCAGCGGTACCGTCACCGGCGGCTTGCAGACCTTGGCCGTCAAGTTGACCGCCACCGACACCAGCGGCTTGAGCACCTTCGAGACCTTCAACATCGCCATTCCGGCCGCACCGCCGGTGGTCTCGGCGGCCACCCCCAACCTGACCTTCCAGCAGGGGCAGCTGTTCTGCCTGACCTTGCCGGCCAACACCTTCACCGATCCGCAAGGCCAGAAGCTGACCTATTCAGCCAGCCTATCGAACGGTGCGGCGCTGCCGAGCTGGATGCTCTTCAACTCCGTCACGGCCACCGTCATCGGCGTCATTCCCAGCGGGATCCAGACCTATGCGATCAAGCTGACAGCCACCGATACCAGCGGGTTGAGCGCTTCGGAATCCTTCACAGTGACCATTCCCGCAGCGGCGCCGATGGTCACGGCAGTCACCGCCAACCAAACTTGGCAGCAGGGGGCAAAGGTCAGCTTCACCCTGGCCGCCAACACCTTCACCGATCCGCAAGGCCAGAAGCTGACCCTGTCGGCCAGTCAGTCGAGTGGCGCCGCGCTGCCCTCTTGGTTGACCTTCAACGCCGCCACCGGCACCTTCAGCGGTACCGTCACCGGCGGGGCGCAAAGCCTTAGCCTAACCGTTAAAGCCGCCGACACCAGCGGACTGAGCGTGTCCGAAGCCTTCGGCGTTACCGTTCCATCGGCGGCTCCGACCGTGACGGCAGCTACAGCCAACCAAACTTGGCAGCAGGGGGCAAAGGTCAGCTTCACCCTGGCCGCCAACACCTT
>DATGZW010000283.1:0-5243 GCA_035297005.1 Patescibacteria group bacterium | reverse complement strand
GGCGAGCACGGTGGCCATTTGCGGCGGTTTCGGGACGAGAGGAGACCGCGATGGATGCCAATGCGATCTTGGCCTTGGGGCTTGGGGTAACGCCGCCGTGGAAGCTGGTCGGCCAGCGGCTCGACACGGCGTCGCAGCCGCACATCCCGCATCTGGAGGTCGCCGTCGAGCGGGGCAGCCTGCTCTCCTTGTCCGGTCTGCGGCCGATCCTGCAAGGCGCATGACTTCGACGAGTTCACCTGGCGGCATCTCAATTTCTTCCAGCACCATTGCCACATCACCGCCAAGGTGCCGCGCACCGACTGCCCCGATCGTGGGGTGCTGCGGATCGGGGTGCCATGGGCGCGGGAGGGTAGCGCGTTCACCCTGCTGTTCGAGCAGGCGGCGCTGACGCTGGCCCGCGAGATGCCGGTGTTGGCGGCGGCGCGCATCATTGAGATCACCGACAAGCGGCTATGGCGCATCGTCGAACTATGTCGGCAAGGCGGTGGACGGCCTTGATCTGTCCAAGCTCACCGCCATCGGCCTCGACGAGATGGCCGGCTGGAGAATGCGGGACCGACCTTTCCGCCTGGCCGAGCGCCAAGCACTTCACCTCTTGGCTGAGCTTGTCGCCAAGCAACAAGATTTCCGGCGGCCGGGTTCTCTCGTCGCGGACAAGGCGCTCCGAGCCGGGTGGCGGCGGCATTGCCGCTCGCCGCAGTCAGCGTCGGGCGCACCGGAACGGCATTGGGCGCTTTTTACCGTCGCCTCTCTGCGCGCATCGGTAAGGCCAAAGCCGTCACGGCCACGGCGCGCAAAATCGCCGTGCTATTTTACAATGCGTTGCGTCATGGAATGAACTACGCCGATCCCGGCGCTCTTTATTACTAGGAACGTTACCGGCGGCGGGTTCTCGCCAACCTCCAACGCCGCGCCAAGGCGTTCGGTTACGTCCTGCAAGAGGCGCCAGCGTCTGAATCCGGGGGAGTTTCTTAGGAACTGCTACGACAACGCCATGGTCGAGACGGTGTTCAAATCCTTGAAATCCGACTTGGTCTGGTGAACCGTTTTCCGATCGCGACGACATGCCGAAGCGGCCATTGGACATTTATCGACGGCTTCTATAAATCCCGTCAGGCGGCACTCGGCGCGGGGCTATCAAAGCCCTTGCGCCTTTGAGGCCGTCTCCTAGACAGAGGCGGTCGCTCGCCACTTTTCCCAGGCCAGTCCACCATGAAGCGGTCAATCTTGCCGGCGGACAACACGTCCGTTGGGGCGGACCCGAGAGCAGGGCCTGAAGGATGACGCGCTGCTCTGGCGTCAGAACGACGCCCGCACCAGCAGCCGCTCAAATTCCGATATGTCCATAGGGAGTACCTCTATGTGAAGCCTCCCGTTTAGATGGCGATCAACAGCTAACGACAGCAGAGCCATATTAAAGCCTCTTCAGCCCTCATCCTGCCTCGGGCAACGCCATCTCCCCATAGCAACCGATGACATTCGCCAAGGCCATGCTCACCGCCGCGTAGACGATCCTGAGTTGGCTTGTATCAACACCAACGACATGCCCGCGCACGTCAACCGCACGAAAATGGTCTAGCTCATTACCCAAAACTGGGATGATCTGAAACTCGATATTTCGGCAGCTGATCCAGTTTTCGGCACGCTCCAGACGGACGCCGGCGATAGAGATGTCGATGACTTTAACCAATTCTTGGCCAATTTGAGCAACGAAGCCATCACCATCAAAGCGAGGGTATTCGCGAAGATCAATGAGTTGTGCCATTTCCTGGCATCCTTTCATATTTCCCCCAGAGATCGAGTGTATATTGAATTTTTGAGTTATAAAATCGATAAATTTCCATCGAATTTTCGGCTTCTTTTATCTAATGGCTGGACGACTGCCTGGGGCCAAGGAGGGAGTTCTCGGATATCCATTCGGGGTGACCCGCGAGATTGAGGACTCCGGCCGCCCTGGGCGACGTCTTGGCCAATCTGTTGGCTAGCTTGGCCAGAGTCTTGGTCGAACCAATGCCAACGGATAGCGGATGCCGGTCCACTGAGACGTACTATCGTCCTCAAAGCAACCGCCGCGCCTCCATTGCGCATCGGTCCTGAATGGAGGATAATTTCCCTAACTAATAAAAATCTTAGGGAGACTGATCATGTCCAGTTATCGCCTGTCCGCCTTACGCAATAAAGGCTGGATTCGCATGGGCATCATCGGCGCCGGAACGGTGTTTCCGGTGACCGCCATGTTCCACGCCATCGGCTGGTTCTCCGACGGCGACCGCGGCATTGAACAGGCCGTGACCTTCCTCGTCGCGGGCGTCGTTTTCTGGCTACTGCTCGGCTGTGCCGCCGGTTGGGTGATGCACGGCTTCGTCGTCCGCCTCAAGGATAGCGACGACGAACACGATGAGCCGCGCGGCAGCATCGGCCTTGGCTCCTCACCTTCGCGCTCGGCTCCGGCGCACACCGCCCCCGGCCACGCCGCCCCGGTGCATGCGGCGGCAACGGATCATCCGCCGCGCCGTTGATGAGGAATCGATGCAGCGCAGCGAGTCCCCAACCATGACAGCTTCGCCACCAAGATCCTTGAAGTGCAGCAAGGCATGACCGCCAGCCGTGGCAGCATCGTGACGCTGGAAATCCTGGCCTTCGTGCGCAACAGGCTGATCGAACATATCCAAGGCTGCGACATCCAAATGGGCGCGTTCCTTAATACCGCCGGGCTGCACCAAGACCGTGCCGCCGCCACCGTCTTGGCTTATACATCATCCGCTAGAGGGTTATAGTCGCCTCTTCAGCCGCCACGGATTCGCCCGCCCGGACAACTCTCAATAAGTTTTAGGACAATTCTCCATAATAATTATGGCGTCATACCCCATCATTCCGGCGTGACGAAAAGCGGTAAATAATAATTTTTGGCTTGCATTGGTCGGTGATCGAGCCTACATCTGGCTAGTCATTCTGCTCTGAGAAACCTAACGGTGATCCGGCATTTGATGCGCCGCGCAATTCGTTGCGGCTCTACGAGATAAATGGAATACAGAAATGCCGATCGGTACCGTGAAGTGGTTCAATAGCGCCAAGGGTTTTGGTTTCATTCAGCCTGAGAACGGCAGCACCGATGTGTTCGTGCACATCTCTGCGGTCGAGCGCGCCGGCCTGAATGGCCTGGACGAAGGCCAGAAGATCTCGTTCGAAGAAGAGCGTGATCCCCGCAAGGGCAAGACCTCGGCCGTGAACCTCAAGGTTCTCTAGTCTTCTGCGGGTTGATCGCTACCCTATACTGGCCTTGGCCGTCCAGGGTTGATTAGCCCCGTAAGATGCTGACGATTACGGCCAGATTGGCAATGCCAATCTGGCCGTTTTTGCGTCTGAGCGGTGGGTTGGGCATACCCCGCCGTCTTGCCCGAACCTGTTCCGGGCAAGACGTCCCCATACCCCTTAGGTGATCTTAAACTGCGCCAAGGCGTCGGCGATGCCTTCGCCGAAATCGTTGCCCTTTTTGATGACCGCTACCGTCGGCGGCAAACCGGCCAGCGACGGATGACCGGCATCGAAGCTGGTCAGCAGGGCGAAGGGCATTTTCGCGGTAATGTCGATGCCGGCCAGCGCTCGCGCCATGTCGATGCCCGAAGCCTCGTCGAGCATCGCCGCCGAGATGACCAGATTGGGCTGCGTGCGCACAGCCATCTCCAGGCCCTTGAAGAAACCTCGCGCGTTCGACACGCGATAGCCGCAGGCCGCCAGTTCGCGTTCGACATAGCGCCCGGTGGCGCGGTCGGGGATGACCAGCAGCACTTCAACGTTCTGCTGCTTCATCGCCTCGGTGATGTCGAAATCAGCGATGCGGCGGAACGGCAACTGGCGCACCAACTCGGCGGCGCCCTCGCCATCGGCGCCGCCATCAAGCAACTTGCGGATGACGTCGATGAACACCTGGATGTCCGGCACGCCGGGACGGGTCAACTCGTCCAGGTCCGACAGGTATTCGCAACCACGATGGGTCAGGATGCTCATGCTGACATTGCCGACGCTCTGACTGCGGGCATCCATCGACAAGAAGGTCTTGCGCAGGGTTTTCAAAGCGACGTCAGCCTTGACCAGCCCGGATTCAAAATTCCCGAGCATCACCTCAAGACCGTTCAAGACGTCCCGAGTTTCCTCAAGGAACTCGGCTTCCATTTCTTGTTCAAGTTGGTCGATCGTGGCCGATCCGGTTGACATTGTGCACTCCCCAGCGCCTGTTTGATAGGCGAACACGATCCTTCGACCGCTGGGCAGTTACAAGCATTTTTTGCGATAAAACCGCATTACAACTAAGGTTTTTTGGAAAATAGGCGATATCGGTTCAGCTCAGGCGAGGACCAAGATAAGGGCGCGGCTCCGCCTTGATGTTGGCCGCCGATTCATCGACATGCCTTCGGGTGGTCGCCCGTAGGTTGTTCGACAGGTTGCGGATCAGCTCGATCACCAGAGGATCGGCTTTTTCCAGACTGTTGGTAAGGATTTTATTGTCGATCAGCACCAGGGTCGTGGTGACCGCCGCCCGCGCCGAGGCGCTGCGCGGCAACTCATCGATCAAGGCCATCTCGCCAAACAGCCGCCCCGCCCCCAACAGAGCCAAACTGTGCTCGCCGCCATCCGGGCGAGTCTTGAATATTTCGATGCTGCCCGACTGGATCAGATAGGCCCAGTTGCCTTCTTCCCCCTCGGCGAACACCATGTCGCCGGCATAAAAAACCAGCCGATTGCGTACGGAACTGACTGCCATCTCCACCCACCGCGCGACTGGCCCCCCGGCCAAGCGTCAGGATCGCATCGCCGCCGCCGTCAGACAACCAAAGTTTGCCGGTTGCCTGCGACAGCCATTAGGAAATATGTCGGATCGTTCGTATAATGGTGGCAACGATGGGAGGTTTGCCATGACCAATACCTGCAAAATCGTCTTCCTGGGAGCCGGCAGCGCCGCCTTCGGTTTGAGCATGTTCCAAGACGTGTTCACCACAAAGGAGCTGACCGGCTGTACCCTGACGCTGGTCGATATCAACGCCGACGCACTCGACCGCATGACCCGCCTCGCCGAACGGATGAACGCCGAGACCGGCACCGGCGTCATCATCGAAAAAACCACCGACCGCCGCGCCGCCTTCGATGGCGCCAGCTTCGTCGTCAGTTCGGTGGCGATCGACCGCAACCGCCTGTGGCGCCAGGATTTCGAGGTTCCCAAGAAATACGGGATCCGCCACACT
>DATGZW010000282.1:0-3167 GCA_035297005.1 Patescibacteria group bacterium | reverse complement strand
TCATTGGCGTGACCCTCCCCTATTTGCTTGCCCACCAGAATAAGGTGGATGTCGGAAAATGGGATTTGGATAACACGATAGCCCGTATGTGGGCCGGGTTGCTGAGTGGCTATCATCTCGTGCTCGGCGGTACGCCCACGGGTGGATTCCATCTCGTCCCGGGAGATGTTCCGACTGGCGCGGGGATATTTGACAATACGATTGCCGGCTTTTGGTTGGCGGTGCTTGCTTTTGGCACGATTCTTCCGGCGGTTCGCCGATTCCGTCCGCTGATCGAAAGGGGCGAACCCCAGACCATGGTTGCCACCGCGTTGGCGTGGCTGACCTGTTTGGTAATGCTTGTTTTGCGAGTTGTGTATTTCTTCACCGTCGATGCTACTTCTGTGTCGCCGCACTATTTCGCGGTTGACTATTTCTTTGTGATTCTGCTGATCGCTCTGGCATTCAACAGCCTTTATACCTTGGCGTATGATCCAAGCGTGACCGGGCCGGTCAAGCCGTTGCTGCGGGGAGGCGCTGCGCTTGTCATGGTGATGACAGTGGTTTCCGCCATCGGTCAAACGGCCACCTATTACCGCGATCCTTATTTCGACACTTATATGAGTAAGACCTGCAATTGGAGTCAGTTGACTAACCGGATCAGCGCCGTGGTTGCCAATGACGATACGATCCTAGCTTACGACTTCCTGTTCGCATCGACTCTGACTTATGTCAGGCCACTCCCTAATCAGGTAATTAGTTTGATCGACCTGAAGGAGGGAATGTTTGGGCCGGGTGCTCAGGTCGCCTATCTCAGCATGAATCTGCCTCCCGTGATGTTGGAGACGGCCACGGCTGATCTGGGAAAGTTGGGCCTGCATCCGTTGCGCACGGTCGAACTTTCGTCGCCGGATTGGCAGGGCTGCACGGTCATGTGGCAGCATGTCGAACTGCGCTACTTCAGAAAAGACTAAGCTCTCCACAAACGACAACGCCGTCCACCTGCGAAGGCGGACGGCGCATATCGCCGGCAATGTTGCCGCTGACTATTTCTTGCTGGCCGCAATCTGTTCCTGCGGGGCGAGGAACGTCAGGTAGCTGATGCGCTTCATTTCCTGGCGGCCGCGGGTCACGGTGTTGAGGATCAGGCCGCAGGTCAGGCTGAGAAAGCCGGCCAAAGTAATGCCCATGGCCAGCAGGGCGGTGGGCAGGCGCGGTACCAGACCGGTTTCCATGAAGGTCACGATCACTGGGACGGCCAGAATCAGCGCTACCAGCAGCAAGAACCCGCAGACCAGCGAAAAGAAGGTCAGCGGCTTCTCGCCTTTGAACAGCGAGATGATCATCGCCAGGATGCGCACGCCGTCGTGATAGGTGCGCAGCTTACTGGTCGAGCCTTCCGGGCGGGCCCCATAGGGGGTCTCGACCTCGGCCACCGGCATGCGCAGCGACAGGGCGTGCACCGCCAACTCGGTCTCGGTCTCGAAGCCGCCCGACACGGCGGGGAAGGATTTGACGAAGCGGCGCGAGAACACCCGGTAGCCTGACAGCATATCCTTGAAGCGGTTGCCGAAGATGCTGGCGACGGCGCCGGTCAGCAGCTTGTTGCCCAAATGATGGCCGGCGCGGAAGGCGCCTTCCTCGTCGGAATGCAGGCGGCTGCCGACGACCATGTCCAGGTTCTCGTCGATCAGCTTCTGGATCATCATCGGCGCGCTGGGGGCGTGATAGGTCTCGTCGCCGTCGGTCATCAGATAGACGTCGGCCTCGATGTCGGCGAACATCCGGCGCACCACGTTGCCCTTGCCCTGCAACGGCTCGCTGCGGACCACGGCGCCGGCGGCGCGGGCCACCTCCATGGTGCGGTCCTTGGAGTTGTTGTCATAGACATAGATGGTGGCGTCGGGCAGCGCGGCCTGGAACTTCTTCACCACCAAGCCGATAGCCTTCTCTTCGTTATAACACGGAATAAGTACGGCAACTTTCACGGCGTCCTCCGGCGAAGAGCGGGGTCAGGCACGGGTCAAGGGATCGACCTGCGGCAGAGTCAATGAGTCCAGGGCCTATTTAGCCGAAAGTAGGGCGAAACTCTACCGGCAAAACAGCGCTCTACAGCCGCCAAGAGCGCATCCCGTGCGGCAAGGCCAGTCCGCGCCACATGCCCTTGACGTCGGCGACCAGCCCGCCCGGTCGTACCAGGGACAAGAAGGTCTCGGCGGTGAAGGCGGCATAGGCGGCATGCGGCACCGCGCCGACCACGCAGTCATAGCTGTGGTCGTCGAAGCGGGGCAGCAGGGTGACGCCGTATTCGTGGCGGGCGGCGGCGGGGTCGGCGTGGGCATCATGCACTTGCACCTGATGGCCGCGCGCCTCCAAGCCCTTGATGACGTCGATGACCTTGCTGTTGCGCAGATCGGGGACGTTTTCCTTGAAGGTCAGGCCCAGGATCAGGATGCTCGACGGCTTGCCGGCCAGCGCCTCGTCGAGGCTGCCGGCGATGAAGTCGCCCATGCCGTCGTTCATCTTGCGCCCCGACAGGATGACGTCGGGGGTGTGGCCCAGCTTCTGCGCGCAGTCGGCCAGATAGAACGGATCGACGCCGATGCAGTGGCCGCCGACCAGGCCGGGGGTGAATTTGAGGAAGTTCCACTTGGTGCCCGAGGTTTCCAGCACGTCATAGACCGACAGCCCCAAGCGATGGCAGATCATCGTCACTTCGTTGATGAAGGCGATGTTGATATCGCGTTGGGCGTTCTCGATGACCTTGGCCGCCTCGGCCACCTTGATGCTGGCGGCGCGGTGGACGCCGCCGCTGGTAACGCGGCCATAGATGGCGGCCAGACGTTCGGTGACGTCGGGGGTCTGGCCCGAGATCACCTTGACGATGCGGTCGACGGTGTGCTCGCGGTCGCCGGGGTTGATGCGTTCGGGGCTGTAGCCCAGGAAGAAATCGGTGCCGCAGACCAGCCCGGACACCCGCTCCAGTTCCGGGCCGCAAATATCTTCGGTGACGCCCGGATAGACGGTGCTCTCGAAGACCACGATGGCGCCCTTGGTCAACACCGCGCCGACGCTGCGGCAGGCGCCCATGACGGGGCCAAGATCGGGTTTGTTGTCAGCGGTCACCGGGGTCGGCACGGTGACGATGAATACCTCGGCCCCACGCATGGCGTCGGGGTCGGTGCTCA
>DATGZW010000281.1:0-7740 GCA_035297005.1 Patescibacteria group bacterium | reverse complement strand
CGAACTTTACAGCACCAAACTGGCGGTCATCCAGTTCTGGGTGTTCTTCGTCGCCGCCTTGGTGACGGTGGTCGGCTATCTGTTTGGCAATTATGATGGGCGTTCCTATCTGGAACAGCCGATTTACATCAAAATCGGCATCGTCCTGGTCGCCTTGATGTTCCTGTTCAACTGCTCGATGACTTTGTTGAAGGGCCGCAAGACGGTTATCAGCAACATCCTGCTGTTGGGTCTGTGGGGCATCGCGGTGTTCTTCCTGTTCGCCTTCTACAACCCTGCCAACGTCATCTTGGACAAGATGTTCTGGTGGTGGGTCGTCCATCTGTGGGTCGAAGGCGTGTGGGAATTGGTCATGGCGTCGATCCTGGCCTTCCTGATGATCAAGCTGACCGGCGTCGATCGTGAAGTCGTCGAGAAGTGGCTGTACGTCATCGTTGGTCTGGCGCTGTTCACCGGTATCCTGGGCACCGGCCACCATTACTACTGGATCGGTCTTCCCGCTTACTGGCAGTGGATCGGCAGCGTGTTCTCCGCTCTGGAAATCCTGCCGTTCTTCGCCATGGTCATCTTCACCTTCACCATGGTCTACAAGGGCGGTCGCAACCACCCGAACAAGGCCGCTCTGCTGTGGTCGCTGGGCTGCTCGGTGATCGCCTTCTTCGGCGCTGGCGTGTGGGGCTTCCTGCATACCCTGGCTCCGCTGAACTTCTACTCGCACGGCACACAGATCACCGCGGCGCACGGCCATCTGGCCTTCTACGGCGCTTATGCGATGGTCAATCTGGCGATGTTCACCTACGCCATGCCGCAGCTGTTCAACCGCGCCCCCTACAACCAGACGCTCAATATGTGGAGCTTCTGGATCATCACTTCGGGCGTGTCCTTCATGACCTTCACCCTGACCTTCGCCGGCATTGTGCAGACGCATCTGCAGCGGGTGATGGGCATGACCTACATGGAGGTCCAGGACCAACTCACGCTGTTCTACTGGATGCGTTTGGGCGCCGGTGTGGTGACGGCTCTGGGTGTCCTGCTCTACATTGCTTCGTTGCTGATCGTCGGCACCGAAAAGGCCGACAAGCGCGTCGGGCTTCAGGCCGCCAAGTAAGCACGAAAACTCGGTTGGCGAGGGGCGTTCGCGCTCCTCGCCATTTTTCTCACCAAGAGGTCATTCCATGGTCCTGGCGCTGGCCGATATCACTGCCGACATTCCCTATTATGTCCCCACCGGACAAGAATGCGCGCTGTTCGAGCACGCCTTTCGCCGGCGCTTGCCGCTGCTGCTGAAAGGCCCGACCGGCTGCGGCAAGACCCGCTTTGTCGCCCATATGGCGGCGCGCCTGGGACGTAACCTGCACACCGTTTCCTGCCACGACGATTTGACCGCCGCGGATCTGACAGGGCGCTATCTGCTCAAGGGCGGCGATACCGTATGGGCCGATGGCCCGCTGACCCGCGCCGTGCGCGATGGCGGCATCTGCTATCTCGACGAGGTGGTCGAGGCCCGCAAGGACGTCGCCGTGGTGCTGCACCCGCTGACCGATGACCGCCGCATCCTGCCGCTGGAGCGCACCGGCGAGACATTGTCGGCCCCCGATGATTTCATGCTGGTGGTGTCCTATAACCCCGGCTATCAGAACCTGTTGAAGTCGCTGAAACCCAGCACCCGCCAGCGCTTCATCGCCATCGAATTCGATTTCCCGCCGATGGAGACCGAGGTTCAGGTGGTCGCCACCGAAAGCGGTCTGCCCGCCGCGCGCTGCCGCACTCTGGTCGCCCTGGCCCGCCGCCTGCGTGAGTTGAAGGGGCATGATCTGGAGGAGGGCGTTTCCACCCGTCTGCTGGTCTATTGCGCCACCCTGATGGATGACGGCGTCAGCCTGGAGGATGCCGTGATGTGCGCGCTGATCGAGCCGCTGACTGACGATCCCGAGGTCAAGAAGGGCCTGATCGAACTGGCCCGCGTGGTTCTGGGTTAGCCCGATGTGGGACTTCCTCGAACTGGAGGAACTGGTTGGCAAGCGCTGGCATCGGCTGGTCGGCGGGGCCTCGTCGCGTCAGCGTTTCCCCGAACAGGCGGTGTCGCTGGACAGCCTGCGCGGCCCGCTGGCGGTGTTCTTTCGCGGCCTGGGCGGCGGAACGGGGGTTAGCATCGCCGGTGCCGCCACCAGCGAATCCGGCCATCGGCTGACCTTCAAGCAGCGCCTGGGGCTGGATACCGAACGGCTCGATCAGCCGCGCCTCGACGGCAATGCGCTGTATCTGCCGCCACGGCTCGACCTGTTGCCGACCACGGAGTTGAATCGCGGCCTATATTTCTGGCTGGCGGCATTCTTCGCCCATCGGTCCTGCCGCCCGCCCGAGACTGGCGATGCGTTGAAACACGACATCGCGTTTCTGCGCGAGGCGCAACAGACCACGCAGGCGGTTCTGGACGACTGTCCGGGGCTACGGAACATTCACCGCGATTTATGCGCGGCCCTGATTGTCCTGCGCCCGTCACGTGACCTGCCGCCCGCCGAAACGGAAATGGAAAAGGCGGTTCTGCGCCTGCTCGGCGATGGCGATGGCGGCAGTTATTGGCCGGCGATCTGCGGCGCGGGCGACGTGCCGGCAGCCCCAGCCCGCTACAAGCCGTTCCTGCCGGTGCCGTTGTGGGGCGAGGCGCTGGAGGTGGCTCCCGTCGGCAAGCGCCCGGACGAGCCCAGCGACGCGCCCAGTTCCAGCGGCTCCGACGCCCGCGACGGTCAGACCCGCAAGGCCAAGCGTCAAGCCAGCGACCAAGCCGAGCGCAAGGACTCGCTGGCGCTCAATCGCTTCGAGAAGATCATGACGCTGATCGAGTCGCTGAACATCAACCGCACGGTCGATGACGACGACGAGGACAGCGCCCGCAAGGCCCTTGATGACGCCGAGGAAATCGGCCTGTCGAGCCACAAGGGCAAAGCCTCGACGCGGTTGAAGTTCGATCTCGATTTACCGCCCGAGGCGGTCGATGAAACGGCGATTGCCGGTGCTGTGACCTATCCCGAATGGCATCACGGCAAACAGGCCTATCTGCCCAATTACTGCCGAGTGATCGGCGGGACCGCGCCCGATACCGGCGAGGACTGGCAACCAGACGCCGAGACGCAGCGGCGCATCCGCCAAGTCCGCCGTCAGTTCGAGGCGCTGCGCCCGCGCCATGACCTGCTGCGCGGCCAGATGGACGGCGCTGAACTCGACCTGGAAGCGCTGGTACGCGCCCGCTGCGACCTCAAGGCCAGCGGAGTGGCCTCTGATCGTATCTACCAGGCCTCGCGCCGCCAAGGCCGCGACCTTGCGGTGATGCTGCTGGTCGATGTCTCGCTGTCCACCGATGGCTGGATCGACAACCGCCGGGTGCTCGATGTCGAGAAAGAGGCGCTGACCGTGTTGGCCCATGGGCTGGCAGCCTGCGGGGACGATCACGCCATCCTCACCTTTACGTCCCGTCGCCGCGACTGGGTGCGGGTGGAGACCGTCAAAGGCTTCGATGAGTCGTTCGGTCCGGCGGTGACACGGCGGATTTCTGCGCTCAAGCCCGGCTTTTACACCCGCATCGGCGCGGCGGTTCGCCATGCCACGGCCAAGCTCAACGAGCGGCCCAACCGCCATCGCCTGCTGATCCTGCTGACCGACGGCAAGCCCAACGATGTCGATCATTACGAGGGACGTTATGGTATCGAAGACACCCGCCGCGCCGTGCAAGAGGCTCGCCGCTCGGGGGCGGCGGTGTTCGGGGTGACGGTGGACCGCGAGGCGCAGGACTACTTCCCGGCGTTGTTTGGCCGCGGCGGTTACGCCATCATCGATCACATCGCCAAGTTGCCGGCGGCGTTGCCTTCACTATATCGGCATCTGGTGGCCTAGCGGTGACGGCTTGACCTGCTGGGACGGACATGCCGATACTCAGATATGAGCAATCACCCTATCGGACATATCGAACGCGGGACCATCGTCGAACTGGCGATGATCCCGCTGTTCTCCGGACTGGCCGAGTCCGATCTGCGCGCCTTGCTGGGCGAGGCGCGAACTGAAACGCATGCCGACGGCTTTGTGCTGTTCGCCAAGGGCGATCCGGCGGATCGTTTCTTTGTCGTGCTGGACGGTCATGTCGAACTCTTCATCGATGAGGGCGGTCGGCGGTCGGTGTTGGAAGTCGCCAAGCGTCCGGCGGTGCTGGGCGAGGCGGGTATGTTCGTCGATGGCCGCTATCCCAACGCGGCGCGGGTGGTGGGGCACGCCAAGCTTCTGGTGGTGCCTTCGGCGCCGTTCCTGACCGTGTTGGATGAGAATTTCGATCTGGCCCGGCGTATGCTGGGCTCGATGGCGATGCGCCTGCGCGGGCTGGTTGGGCATATCGCCGAGTTGAAGCTGAAGTCGACGGCGCAGCGTCTGGCCGGTTTTCTGTTGGGCCTGACCGCCAAGACAGAGGGGGCGGCGGTGGTGCGTTTTCCCTATGACAAGCGTCTGGCCGCCGAGAACCTGGGCATGACCGCCGAAAGCCTGTCGCGCGCTTTGTTGCGCCTGGGCGAACATGGCGTCGAAAGCCGCGCCGATAACGTCGTCGCCATCGCCGATCTGGCGGTGCTGCGCACCTTCTGCATCGAGGAGGGTGAATGACCGCGACCCTTACCCCCGCCGACGAGGCGATTGTTCTGGCGGCACCGCTGTTCGCCGAGATTGACCGGGAATCTATTCTGGACCTGATTGGCGCAGCGGCGGTGGTCAATCATGCCGAGGGACATCTGCTGTTCAGCCAGGGCGATCCCGCCGACCGCTTCTTTCTGGTGCTGGCGGGGCGCGTCAACCTGTTCGCCCTGACCGAGACCGGCGACCATTCGATCATCGAAGTCATCGATGCTGGGCATACCTTCGCCGAAGCCGCCATCTTTGGTCCCGGCCGTTTCCCGCTCAACGCCGAGGCCGCGCCGGGCACGCGGGTGCTCGACATTCCGGGGCAGCCGTTCCTGCGCCGTCTGGCCGAGCGGCACGGCTTGGCGGCCAAGCTTCTGGCCTCGCTGGCGCGCTGGCAACGGCGGCTGTTGGGCGAAATCGCTGATCTGAAAAGCCGTACCCCGGTGCAGCGTCTGGGCCTGTTCCTGCTCGCCTTGGCACAGCCGTCGGGTGACGCGCAAGAGGTACACCTGCCGCTGACCAAGGGTGAATTGGCCAGCCGCATCGGCATCACGCCGGAGAGTCTCTCGCGCGCCATGGCCCGGCTGCGGTTGTTGGGTGTGACCACCCATGGCCGCGATTTCGTCATCGCCGACCCCGCCGCCTTGCGTCGCTATTGCGGCGGCGATTAACGCCGCAATAGCAGGCTCAGCGCGGCGCAGCTCAGTACGATGGCGAAGATCACCAGCAGGAAGGCGACGAAGGTCGCTTTCCAGGTGAGCGTCGAGACTCGCAGATTCAGGAATACCCAAAGAATCTGCACCGCCTTGACGCCGGCGACAGCCAGCAACACGGCGACCGACAGCAAGGGGAGGCGCTTGGCCTCGCCGCCGGGATCGCCGACC
Source organism: Patescibacteria group bacterium (assembly GCA_035297005.1). Lineage (GTDB taxonomy): Bacteria > Pseudomonadota > Alphaproteobacteria > Rhodospirillales > Magnetospirillaceae > DATGZW01. The sequence goes on along the minus strand of DATGZW010000281.1, from coordinate 2,197 downwards.
CATAGCGACACGGCGGTCATGCTCATCAGGATCGCCCAGCACAGCCAGAGCTGGCGATGCGAGGGCAAGGTGGGGGCGTGGTCAGCCATGTCGTCTCACCGGATCAGATAGAGGATGGGGTACAGCAGCACCCAAATCAGGTCCACCATGTGCCAAAAGGCGGTGCCGGTTTCGACGTTCTCGATGCTGCATTTCCACCCGGCGACGGCCAGCAGCACCAGCCCCAGCACCACATGCAGGGCGTGGAAGCCGGTCATCAGATAGAACAGCGTGAAGAAGTCGTTGGTATCCAGGGTGATGCCATGCGCCGCGTGGTCGGCGTATTCCATGCCTTTGACAACCAGGAAGCCGATGCCGAGCGTCGCTGCAGCGGCTAGCCAGAGCCGGCATCGTCCAACTTTGTCCTCGCTGCGGGCTTTCAGCGCCATCGCCGCAGCTAAGCCGCTGGACAGCAGCAGCATGGTGTTGATGCCGCCAGCGACGCGGTCGAGCCGTGCTTGTGCGGCGGCAAAAAGCGCCGGATGAAAGGCTTCTGCCGCAGAAAATGCGGTGAAGAAGGCGCCGAACACCAGCAATTCGCTGATAATCAGCACCCACAACAACGGATTGCCGGGAAGGCTGTCGAGGGCTCCCCAGCCGGCGGAGTCGGTTTGCTCGGTCATGTTGGAACGTCCGGATAAACCATAGTGAATGACTTGGTTATTTAGACGGTCGCAGACTGCCGAACCTTGACGGGCGTCAAGAGCGGCTCCTCGGTTGTCGAAGAAATCTCGACCGCGTGCAGACGACGGTCTTTGCTTTTGGGGAAGCTGAGGCAAGGCGAGCGCTCATTTTGATCGTATCCAGGGGATTGGCCGGGACAGTCGCCGGGATGGTAATTTCACGGAAATCCGCGTGGCCGGCATGCGCAGCACCATCGGCAATGTCTCTCAGGCTGTGCGTCTGCTCGGGCTGGAGACCATGCGGACCCTGGTGTTTCCGCTGCGTGAAGACGGGAGTGAGGCAGTAGAAACATCGTCATTTTCAGGCGATGATGTCCTCTATTCCTTATTTTCCACGCGACCTGTCAGAAAGTTCCTGAGGTGTTGCGCCTGGATTTTCAATTCTTCTTCCTCCCTCGCTTCACGGGCCTTGATCTCCGGCGTCATCTGTACCTGTCGTAGATAACGCATGAGGTAGGGCATCCGCCGCTCGCGGTCGGCATTGCTGGTTCCCAGACTGGCCGTGAACTGTTCGAGAAATCCGGTGCTGACGCGGGGAAACACGTAGTGACAGAGGAGGACGAGGAAGTCGCTCCACTGTTCGGGAAATTCCTTGAAAGCGGTCAGGATGCCGTCGCGCAGGGCACCCTCCCGCGCCTTCTGCTGGAAGATGCGGGGATCCTTTTCCTGCTCATAGAGATCCTGGCACCGTCGCCAGATGTCGGCCATATTTTCCTGCCAGTCGGCAGGGATCTCCAACAAGGATTCGAAGATCAGAATTTCTCGGTTGGTGATGCGTGGAAGGTCGTAGTCCCGAGGAGATAATGGCGCTAATAAGGATCGCAATAATTTGGTGTTTTCCTTGATTTGGACCACATTTATACCGTCTTCGCCGGCTGAGGTAATTAATTTAAGGTCGTCCCAGGCGCGGGCCCAAAGCTGCAGGATCTTACGGCGGATCAGATGGGTATTGCGGTCGGTCCAAAATGTTTGAGTATCGATCCTGGTCCAGTCAACCCCAGGGGCAAGGATGCGAACTTGCTTGCTGTTTCCAATGAACGGAAAAATCAGGGTTTCGATGGCTTTTTTAAAATTGGTGGCGAAGGCGGGGGACAGGATGAAAGGCGGTGGCAATTCGCGATATATGCTTTCATTCGTCTTCTGGAAGAAGATGAGAATACTATCTATATGGCGCAGAATAGCCGTCTCATAAAGCTGTTGGAATGTCTCGAAGTCTTTCATCGGCTCCGGAAGGATGGGTGACGTATATTCGAGACGCTTGAGGAGGTGGGCGAGATTGGGCGGAAGATAGTAATAGGCCTCATCCTCATCCTTGATGGGGGCGCTGCCCGACTGATCCTCGTCTTCTGCCTGGTGACGCGGTCGGCGCGCTTCATAGGCAGTCTGAAGAATGGCGATGCAGGCCCGCGCAGCCGTACGGACGGCGATTTGAAGGGCTTCCTCCGGCGCCTCGAAGGGAAGGTCGCCGATGATTT
>DATGZW010000280.1:0-7181 GCA_035297005.1 Patescibacteria group bacterium | reverse complement strand
CCGTCATCCATCGGCGATGGACACAGAGGCGGCGGCGCGCAGCATCCCCACAACAGCCCCGACAGCAACAGGATCATCCAGCCCTGACGCATGATCCGTCCTCCTCTCAGGTTGTGAGCGGTGCCAACGGCACCGGCGCGACAACCGGCGCAGGCGCAGGCAAGGCCACCGAGCCGGGCAAGACCAGCGTCGGATCGATCTTGGCCATGCGCGCCAGAACCAGATCGGCCAAATGCTGTTCGGTCAGCCCCAGACTGGCAATCTGGCTCGACGCCTGACTGGCGACAAAGCCCAAGGCGATTTGCACGGCAGTACTGCGGGTTTCGACCTTGGCGAAATCGGCATGCCCGAGCAGGGTCATCAGATGCGCCTGAGCAAAGCCGATGGCGCGTTCGACGACGCCGTCAATCTGCGACGATAGCAGACCATTCGCTTCGATGTTGGTCTTGCGCTTGACCCAGGCGGCGGCCCAGGTGCCGATGGCGGCCAAACTGGCGATCAACGCCTGATTGGCCAAACCCAGCAGCGGGGTGAGATCAATAGCGGTTTCCATGAAACGATCCTTTGCAGACATGAAAAAGCCGCCCTGGCGAAGGCCGGACGGCGCGGGGTGGAACGGGAAAGACTACCAGCTGTCAGCCGAAGGCGCGGTGCCAGTTGGCAAGATACTGCGCCGTGGAAGCGGCACCGCCGGCAGTGTTGTAGTAGCGCTTGTAATAGGCCGCCTGACCGTCGAGATCGCCCGCCGCCGGCAGCGGCGCCGAGATGCGGTGGTACAGCACCCGCGCCATTGCCACCGCGTAATAGAGATTGCCGCCCAACTGCTGCAACCGCGACACTCCGGGCAGGGTCAGCCGCGTCATCATCTGGGCCAGGTCCGGCTGATGCGCCAGGAAGTTGGCCCAGATGTCGTCATGCGTGGCCGGCTCCATCTGGCAAATGCCGACCGCCGGGCCAGTCCCCTCCTGGTGCAGATAATGGCCGCCGCCGCTTTCCTGCAACACCGTGCCCAGCAGCAGTTCCTCGGCCGCCGCCGACCACAGGCCGATGGCCTGCAAAGCCGGACGCACCACTTGATCGCGCAGTTGCGTCATATCGATTCCATCATTCATCGCTCATGACTTTCCTTGTGAGGCCGACCCGACCGGGCAGCCGTTGTTGATGCGTCCCGACAGGTCGTTGATCTGCCGGTCGCGCTCGTCGAGCGCTTCGTCCAGGCGGCGCATGTCGGCGTGGTAGACGTCGCGATGGATGAAGCTGTCCCGCACCTCTTTGAGGACGGCGTCCATCCGCTCATAAAGACGCTGGCGGCCCGCCGTGGAGTCGCGGCGGGTGTTCTCGAATTCCTTCTTCAAAGCGCCCAGCAACGCCCAGCCGCCGCTGCCGACCGCCACAAGTGCGGCCACGATGGCGGCCAGCGCCTCCCAGGTGATGGGGCTGTCCGATGGCATGCGGTTTCCCTTTCACACATGCAAAAGGCCGCTTAAAGCGGCCTTGGGAAACAATCCGGTAAAGGCTTCGGCTAGACCTGAAGCTGCGCCCGCAAGGCGATCTTTTGCGTCAGGCGGGTCTGCTGAATGGCCGGCAGCTTGGTGGTATCGAAGCCCAGCGCCGTCCAGGTGTCCTCCAGGCCGCGCGGCACGAACACGTCGAGCGCGGTGATCTGCGCCAGGATCGGCGCGTTATGGGCGGCCTTGACGGCGACGGGATCGGGCTGCCAAGCCCCGCTGACCCAAACATGCGTAGCGTCGGGGCGCTCGGGGACGGCGATGTCCCCTGGCTGTTCGTCGCCGAGGTGATAGCTGCCGTCCGGTGAAATCCAACTTGCCATGACCTAGAACCCCCTGTTGGCGATAAGAAGCACCTGAGCGGTGCTGGAACCGGGCGAAATTGCTCCGACCGAGGTCGGGCCGGTCTCGGCGATCGGCACCAGCGCGCCGCCCTGGCTTTGCAGGATGACCGACACGTTGCGGCTCTCGGCCATGCCGGCCGGGCCAGAGATGACGTAAGAGCCACTGTTCCAGGCGCAAAGCAGGGGCACCTGCATGCCGATGGGAAAGCCGTTCCAGGCCACCGCAAACACAGCATAGGCAGCCACCACCTGATATTGCGGCGGTGTGCCGAGATTGGCGTTGAAGGCCGTGCGCGTGCTGGTGGGGGGCACGGCACCGAGGGGCGAGGTGTATTTGCCATTGAGCGCGTACCAAGTGATGGCGGTCACGACGCCGCCGGCCACCGTGACCTCGCCGACGGCCACACGGTAAGCTTGGGGGGCGGCGCTGCCGGTGCCCAGATAGCCAATCATGCTGTTAAACAGGAACGTCAACTGCCCGCTGGTGGTCGCGGGCGTGCCGCCAGGGGCAACCACCTGCACGGACGGCGCCGACGCCGTGGTGCAGGTGCCATTGGCCGCGACGTCGAGATAAAGGCCCATCGTGCCGTTGGTGGACAGGCCCGTCCAAGACGGGTTGGTGATTTGGCCGATGCGGTCAATGGGGCCGGACGCTCCAAAGCCACCCGCCGCCGTCGCCGTCAGGGTGCCCGTTGCGGTGACGGTGGTCGATCCGGTCGTGCCGCCAAAGGCGGGGAAACCGTTGGCATCCACCGGACCAGCCTGCACGGTCTGGCGCACCGATCCCGCCGACGCAGCCAGGCCGGAAACGGCGGAAATGTCTAGCGTCTTGCCGCTCATGCCCGGTCCGGTGAACACCGTCAGCGTCTCGTTGGCCAGCGCCCCGCTGTCCCACAGCAGGATCAGGGTGGTCAGCAGGGTCGCCGCCGAATAGCTGGCCGACGTCACCTTGCCATAGATGGTCCCGGTGGTCGCCCCCACCGCGCGCAAGCGGCGGCCGACCGCGTAACGGGTGGTCTGGTTGCCGGGGACGGTGGTGCTGGTGGCGCTGGCGTAGCTATGTTGGTCGGTGACGATCCAACCGTCAAAATCGGGCGGCCAGCAGCTGACGGTGGTCTCGTTGACGTAAAACTTGGGCATCCAGGCGTTGTCGGCCTGGTTACGCGTCCACACGGTATTGGTGCCGGTGTCGTACCAGGTGATGCCAGCCATCGAGGCCAAGCCAAGGCTCGCCGCCGTCGGTGCCGCCGGCCCGGAAAACTGGCTGGACAGCGACGCCAGGGCGTTATTGATGTCCTGCACCAAGGTCAGGCCCGGCAACGGCCCCGAGGTCGGGATGGAAATGGGATTCTGCGTCATGGGCTCAGTATCCTTGCGCTACGATATTGACGGTGCGGGCCACGCCGATGCCGCCGTTGAGAACCTGAACGGTGAAACCGCTCGTGCTTTGGTTGGACAGAATGGCGTCGTCGCCCTGTTGGGCGTTGACGATGGTGATCTGGATGTTGGGCACCGTGCTGGAGCCCGGCCCGCCGTTGAACGGAGCCGCCGGATTGCCTTGCAGACCGCTGGCATACAGCACCGGCACCCCCGCCGCCGGCACCGCCAGCCCGGTGAACCAATCGTCGCGGTCGGGAACATCGACCAGGAACGACAGCCCGGTCAGGATCGGGATGACCTGAGGATCGGCGGATGAGAGCAAGACCCGCAGGTCGAAGGCCCGCGCCAGATAGGATCCCGGTGCCCAGTTTTGCCAAGCGCCCCAGGTGACGCCATCGGGTGACAGCCTTATCTGTGGCACCGCGTCGATCTTGGGGCCAAGGAAAGCGTCGGTCAGATCGCTGATCGCCAGAACGTCGGTGACGGTGCACAGATTTTCGAACACGCTCTGACCATGCGCCGCGACGGTGATGACGACGTTGCACAAGACCGCCCGCCCGACATCGATGCGATGCCCCACCGGCACCGTATAGCTGGCCGCTGCGGCGACGCCGGCGCCGTACAGCAGATCGGCCACCGATCGCACATCGGCGGTCAACGTCAGGTCAGAGGCGTCGGTCATCTGCACCGCGCCATTCAGGACCACGGCGCTGGACAAGCTTCCGGTCCAACCGCTGGCGGCTTCGTCGAAGCCCGCGAGGACGTTGGACACCAGAATGGAGCCCTCGATCATGATCTCGGCCGGCTGCGCCGAATAGACGTCGATACCGCCCGAGGCTCGGTAATGCGCCGCCAGCCAATAGGTTCCATCGCCATAGCAGGGAGCCTGACACAGCGGCGTGCGCCCGATCACCCGCGCCGTCTGCCACGTCAGCCCTTGGCGGATTTCATAATCGACGGTGCGGAAATCTTCGACTTCGGTCCAGACCATCTGGGTGTTGCCCGCCACAAAGACAGTCGTCAATCCGGTGATGTTGGGCAAAGGCGACAGCAACGCCAAACCGCGCAGGGTGTAGCTGTAGGGCTGGACCTCGGAGATGTCCTGCAAGGCGCCGCCCCAGATGTTGAAGGACAGGAGCTTGACGTACAGCGTCTTGCCGATTTGATCCATGCGGAAGGGATATTTGATCAGCGCGTTGTCGATGCGGACGAACGGCGCCCCCGCCGCGTGATCGGCGATGCTGCTGCCATAAGCGCCGCGCACCAGATAGTTCAACTGATAGCCGCCCGCCTGCATCAGGGTGGCACTTTGATAGGCCAGCCACTCGCCATCGACCCAGCACAGAGTATTGAGCGCCGTCGCATCGGCCAGCGATCCGCTCAACATCTGGCGGCGGGTGTCGCACAGTTGAACCGACAGGGTATCGGTTTGATCGATCGCGGCGCCAGATGGCAATTCGGCGGTCAGTTGGCCATAACGGGCCGGACCATTGCTGCTGCCGACCTTTTTATAGGTCGCGCCATCCTCCGAGATCCAGACGTCGCAGCCACCCCAAACCGGGCCGCCGGTCACCGCCAGCCATAGCTCCAGGCCATTGGCGGTCAGGGCGTCGGGCGGCTCGAACATCGCCGGAGCCGTGCAGTCGCCGCCGGTCTGCGAATAGTCGGCGGCGAACCCCTGGGTATCCTGCACCGGACGCGTCGTCGTACCCGCCAGACTGTCCGGCACATCCTCGGCGGTGACGCGGAACGAGGAATCGCTTTCCTCGTCGATTTCGGTGACACGGACGGTGTAGTTGACCAGCCCCTGATCGGGATCGCTGATCGACACCAGATCCATCGGCTCCAACAAGGCGCCCAGCGGCCCCATCAGCCATTCATAGGTGGCGGCGACGTTGACGCTGCGGTCGCACAGCAAATCCGCCACCTGCTGCGCGGCCGAGGCGGTCACGATGTGATGCGCCGACACCACGTCGGCAACGCGAAGGCCATAGGTGGCGATGTGGGCGGCGTCATCGCTGGTCACCACGACCGTGTTGTAGCCATAGGAGCGGTCGATATATTCGACGGTAATGCGGTTCGAGGCATCCGCGGGATCCTGACGGGTCACCGTAAGCGGCGGATCGCCATCCTCCGCCAGCATGATGCTGTCGTCGATCGTCATCACCGGCGTCAGGTTGGGGGCGTAGCCCAGGGCATTGGCCGTGGCGTCCAGGATGGCTTCGTCGACATAGGGAATGATCTTGAGTTGCCCCGCCGACCACACCGCTTCGGCCAGCGTCGAGGCCAGCCATTCGGTGATGATGTCGCGGGCCGGACGCGCCTCGGTCAAGGCCACCGACATCGGCAACCCCATGGCTTGGCACCAGCCCGCGTAATTCGACAAATCCGCCAGGCGAGCCGCCGGAAATCCGGCTCCATAGTCCGGATTGGTCAACAGATCGGCGATGCAGTAGGCCGGAGAGGTGTCGTACTGCAAAACAGCGGACGTCCCGAACGGTATCCACTGGGAGGTGACGATGGTTCCCTGCCCCTGAACTTCGAATGAAATATTGGGCATGCTGGTCGAAGTGCCCAAGGCAACATCCTGCAGACCGACATAGGCAAGATAGCGATAGGGCATCGCCGCTTCCGGATGAACGCTGTTCAAATAGTCCCAGGTGGTCTGATTGCCGTCGCCCAGTTTCAAAGTGCCTGTCGCCGGCATGGAACCCATGGAGTATTGGGACTTGTCCCACCAGATTTGGCTGATCGCCCTGACGGTGCCGCTGCCCAAGCCAAAGGCGAAACTGGCCGTATAGGTATAGGTTGTCGTCGTCGTGGCGCCGCCGCCGCCGCTGCTCCCGCCGCCGCCACTGGTGACCTCGATATTCGGGATGGCGGTGAAATCGCCGTACCAGATCATGTTTCCGGCCACGCGGGCGGTGCCGTAAATGACGGGGATGACCGTGCCATAGCTTGACTGCTGAAGGCGCAGGCTTCCCACCGCCGGGGTGGTGTTGGCCTGTGCCGGCGCGGCACTCGACGAATTTCCTCCGCCGGAATTGCTCATGGTGCAGTCTCCCATAAAGTATAGAAGCGCCGTTCGCGCGGACGGCCGACACGGTTCAACGACATCGATGCGCCGTCATCGGCAAGGACACCGTGGCCGATGACCGAGTGAATGATGCGCGGCCAGGCGACGACGATGCCGCCATGCGCCAAGCAGCGGCCATAGCGCCACATCACCATGTCGCCAGGAGACGGCTCGGCCACCTCATGGGCATAGGACAGCACGCGCGCCAGATAGCGTTCGCCGGTCTGGTGCAGATGCCAGTCCATCGGATAGAACTCGACACTTTGCGGCGGAATCAGGCCACAGGCGGCATAGACCTCGGCGGGCAGCATGGCGCAATCGACGCCGACGCCCTTGACCCGGCCCATATGGTGATAAGGCGTGCGCAACCAGCTGCGCGCCTCCGCCACGACGGCGGCGCGTTGCGCCTGTTCAATGTCGTCCATGGCTAGAACGCCGTTTCCGGGACCGGAACGAAGGGCATGCCGCCGAAATTGGCGCCATTGCCAAACACCCCGGCACAGGTTGCCTGGGTCTTGTCGCAGGCGGGATAATAGGACAGGGTGTCACCAATCTCGGGCATCCAGGGCAACGGATTGCTCAACTGGACCACACCGCCATCGATCCAGCGGACATTGCGGGACAGCCCCCGGCACACGCCGCTGGTCATTTTCACCCAACCTCGATTGCCGCCGCTCACCGCGTTGAAAGCGGCACAGGGCAGAGTCAGGGTGGTGGCCGCCGAGGTGATGCTGACCGGCGAAGCCAAAGAAGCGAGATTGATGCCGCAGGCGCTGTCACCCAGAAGAAAACGGCAGGACGGGCCATAGAGCTGGGACGGCACCTGCACGTCGAGCAACGACAGCCAGCTTTTGACGGTGATCTTGACGCCGG
>DATGZW010000279.1:0-2726 GCA_035297005.1 Patescibacteria group bacterium | reverse complement strand
CATCGCCAAGCGGGTGGTGCAGGCCGGCAACAGCATCGGCGTGTCGATTTCGCAGGATGGCCGCTTGGTGGCGGTGCAGAACTATGTTCCCGGCGGGGTCAAGGTGTTCGACGCCGACACGCTGGAACTGCTTTCGGAGATCCCCACGCCGGGCAGCAAGGTGGTGGGGCTGGCCGATGTGCCGGGCAATGGCTTCGCCTTCACATTGTTCGATACCGGCGAAATTTGGTTGGCCGATCTCAGCGACCCGCGTCACCCCAGCGTCCGCAAATACCACAACATCGGCCGTCAGCCTTATGACGCTCTGGTGACGCCCGATGGCCGCTACTACATCGCCGGTCTGTTCGGCGAGGATGGTTTGGCGCTGCTGGATCTGTGGAACCCCGACAAGGGCGTGAAGCGGATCCTGGGCGGCTATCGCAAGGGCGATCCGGCGCTGCCGGTCTATAAAATGCCGCATCTGCGCGGCTGGGCGCAGGCTGGCGGCGAGATTCTGGTGCCCGCCATCGGTGAGCATGCGGTGCTGGTCATCGACACTCTGACCTGGACCGAAAAGGCCCGCATTCCCGTCGCCGGCCAGCCGGTGTTCGTCATCGCCCGCCCCGATGGGCGTCAGGTGTGGGTCAATTTCGCCCTGCCGGATAATGGCAAGGTGCAGGTTATCGATGTGCCTTCGCACAAGGTCATCGACACTCTGGAGCCGGGTCACGCCATCCTGCACATGGAGTTCACTCCGCGCGGCGAGCAGGTGTGGCTGTCGGCGCGCGACGATAACAAGGTGGTGGTGCTCGATGCCGCCAGCCGCGCCAAGCTGACCGAATTTGCCGTGTCCAGCCCCAGCGGCATCTTCTTCAGCGCCCGCGCCAACCGGATCGGGATGTAACGGCATGGACGCCCTCGACCGCCGTTTGCTCGACGAATTCCAGCGTGCTTTTCCGCTGTCGCCGCGCCCCTATGCGGTCCTGGGCGAACGTTTGGGGGTAGCCGAGGCCGAAGTGCGGCGGCGTCTGTCCCTGCTGCAAGGCCAAGGCGTGGTCAGCCGCGTCGGCGCAGTGTTCCGCCCGCACAGCGTCGGGCAGAGCACCCTGGCGGCGCTGGCGGTGCCCGACTTCGACGTTGAGCGGGTGGCCGCCATCGTCAACGCCTTCCCCGAGGTCAACCACAACTACCTGCGCGAACACGTTACCAACATCTGGTTCGTCGTTGCGGCGGAGTCGGTGGAACGGGTGCGGGACGTGCTCGACGCCATCCATGCCGCCACCGGCTATCCGCCCCTCGATCTGCCGATGATCGAGGATTTCCACATCGATCTGGGGTTCCCGCTGCAATGGACTTGAGCGATCGTGACCTTGCCCTGGTGGCCGTTCTGGCCGATGGGCTGCCTTTGACCGAGCGGCCCTTTGCCGATATCGGCATTCCCATCGCCATGCCCGAGGACGAGGTGATCGCCCGCATCGCGGCGATGACGGCGGCCGGGGTGATCCGCCGCTTCGGCGTCATCGTGCGGCATCGGGAATTAGGCTATTCCGCCAATGCCATGGCGGTATGGAACATCCCCGACGAGCGGGTTGCCGCCATCGGCGCGCTGTTGGCCGACAGTCCCGAGGTGACGCTGTGCTACCGCCGCCCGCGCCGTCTGCCGGACTGGCCCTATAACTTGTTCTGCATGGTGCATGGCCGCGACCGCGCCTGTGTCGAGACGATCATCAAGCAATTGTCGTTGCAGCATGGCTTGGGCGGCTTCCAGCATGCGGTGCTGTTCAGCTCGAAGCGCTTCAAGCAGCGTGGCGCCGTCTCTGGCAAGGTGGCGTGATGGACGACATCGACCGGCTGATCATCAACGAATTGCAGGGCGGCTTTCCCATCGCTTCGCACCCGTTCGCGGTGGCGGCGCAGCGGTTGGGGTTGGCCGAGGGTGACCTGATCGCCCGCATCGCCGCGCTGCGCGCCGATGGCACGCTGACCCGCTTCGGTCCGCTCTACAATGCCGAGGCGATGGGCGGCGGGCTGACCTTGGCGGCGATGCAGGTTCCCGCCCATCGCTTTGACGAGGTCGCGGCGCAGGTCAACGCCTTCCCCGAAGTGGCGCATAACTATGCCCGCGAGCATGCGCTCAACATGTGGTTCGTCGTCGCCACCGAGACGCCCGAGCGTATTGCCAGCGTCTTGAGCGACATCAAGTCGCTGACTGGGCTAGAGGTCTACGACATGCCGAAGACCGAGGAATTCTTCCTCTCCCTGAGGTTCGAGGCATGACCCCGCTTGACGACATAGACCGCCGCATCGTCCTGGCTACCCAGGCAGGCTTGCCGCTGGCCGCCGAGCCTTATGCCGAAATCGCCGGGCAAGTGGGCGTGACCGAGGCCGAAGTCATCGACCGCATGACCCGCATGCTGGCGGACGGCGTCATCCGCCGGGTTGGCGTGGTGCCCAACCATTATGCTCTGGGCTACCACTTCAACGGCATGACGGTATGGGACGTCGCCGACGACGTGGCGCGCGAGATGGGGCAAGCGGTCGGCGCGCTGCCCTTCGTCAGCCATTGCTACCTACGCCCGCGCCATCTGCCACACTGGCCCTACAACCTGTTCGCCATGGTGCATGGCCGCGACCGCGCCACCGCCATCGCCCATGCCGCCGCCATTGCCGATGTGCTGGCGGATCGTTGCCAAGGCCATCAGGTGCTGTTTTCCAGCCGCATCCTCAAAAAGACCGGCCTGCGTTTG
>DATGZW010000278.1:0-5153 GCA_035297005.1 Patescibacteria group bacterium | reverse complement strand
CCCCAGATGACGTATTTGCGGCCAAAACGGTCGCCGATCGGTCCGCCGATGATGGTGCCAGCAGCCACCGCGCCCAGGAAGACGAACAGCAGAAGCTGCGAATCGCGGATCGACAGCCCGAACCGGTCGATCAGATAGAACGTGTAGTAGCTCGACAGGCTGGCCATGTAGACATATTTCGAGAACACCAGGATGCCGAGGACGCCCAGCGCCAGGATCACCCTGGAGCGCGGCAGCGCAACATGGATGTGACCGACGGGACGCTTGGCGTTGGCGGCGCGGCGGCGGCTGTACCAGTTGCCGACCTGCCATAGCACGATCATCGCGACCAGCGCGGCGAACGAGAAGCCGGCGACGCTCGATTGTCCGCGCGGGGCCACGACGAAGGCGGCAAGCAGCGGCCCCAGCGCCGAGCCGAAATTACCGCCGACCTGAAACAGCGACTGCGCCAGCCCGTGCCGCCCGCCAGAGGCCATCCGCGCCATCCGCGAGGATTCCGGATGGAACACCGACGACCCCACGCCGACCAGCGAAGCGGCGGCCAGTAGCAGCCAAAACTGGTGAGCGAAGGCGAGCAGGATCAGCCCGACCAGGGTGAAGCCCATGCCGATCGACAGCGAATAAGGTTGCGGGCGTCTGTCGGTATAGATGCCTACCAGCGGCTGAAGCAGCGACGCCGTCACCTGGAAGGTGAAGGTGAGGAAGCCGATTTGACCGAAATCGAGCCCATAGCTGGCCTTGAGCATGGGATAAATCGCCGCCAGCATGGACTGCATCATATCATTGAGCAGATGGCAGAAACTGAGGGCGGCGATGATGGCGAAGGCGGTGTTGTTCGCATTCGCATGGTCGGCTGTGGCTGTGGCGGTGGTTTCGGTCACGGGATGCTCCTTCTTCCAGGCCGGCAGAACCGGTGGGATGGCACAATAGCGGTTTGGCGCGTGACCTGCTTTCGTGATATGGCCCGTATCTTGTTCAAGTGGGCCACGGCATGAGACGATCAAAAGCTAAATCCATCCACGATGCGGCGGCCAGCGAATTGCATATGCGGCGCATTAGCTGGCTGGAGGAAATCGACGAGCCGATCGTACCGCTGGCCGCAGAATATGCGCCGCGCCAAGTGGTTCCTCCGCATCATCACAGCCGGGCGCAGCTTATTTACGCCCTGAGCGGGGTGGTGACGGTGACCACCGAGGATGGGCGCTGGATGGTGCCGCCCGAGCACGCCCTGTGGGTGCCAGCCGGGCTGGAGCATTCGGTGGAGGCGCATGGCCGCGTCAGCATGCGCTCGATCTATGTGACGCCCGGCGCCGTCCCCGGCCTGCCGCTGAACAGCCGCGTGGTCGGCCTGAGCGAACTGATGCGCAGCCTGATCGTCGAGGCGGTGACGCTGCCGCGCCATGATGCGCCGACCAGCCGTGCCAGCCTGATCATGGCGCTGATCATGGAGGAGATCCCCCGCCTGCCGGAACAGCCGCTCGGCCTGCCGTTCCCCGCCGAGCCGCGTCTGGCCGCCCTCTGCCGCGCCTTCCTCGACCGTCCTTCGCCGCACGCCATCATCGACGACTGGGCCGACGCGCTGGCCATGAGCCGCCGCGCCTTCACCCGCGCCTTCCGCCGTGAAACGGGGCTCAGCCTGTCGGTGTGGCGTCAACAGGCCTGCCTGTTCGCCGCCCTGCCGCGCCTGGCCGGCGGAGAAGCGGTGACCAGCGTGGCGCTCGACCTTGGTTATGAAAGCGTGGCCGCCTTCACCACCATGTTCAAACGCATGCTGGGCGCGCCGCCAAGCCGCTATTTGCGCGACATGACATGACCTTGTCGCCTGCTGTGATGTGGCGGGAGTGTGGAGGATGTGGTGATTTCCGCGATGTCCCCCAGATGCGAAAAAACCCAGTCAAGTCTGAGACTTGCTGGGTTTTTCGTTTCTCGCAGTTGGTCGGAGTGAGAGGATTCGAACCTCCGGCCCCTGCCTCCCGAAGACAGTGCTCTACCAGGCTGAGCTACACTCCGACGCCTGCGAGGCGCATCTTATAGCGCTAAGTTTTGCGGATCGCAAACAGGAAATGCACGGAATCTCGCATCTGCGGAAATGAATTTGCCAAAGGCGGCAAAGTTGGCGGAAAACGGTCGGGGCAAATAAAAAGACCGCCGCTGGCCTTCATGGCTGGCGGCGGTCTCAAGGGCGGAAACGCAGGCTTAATAGGCGCGGTCGATGCAGAAATCGATGATATCGACCAAGGCCGACTTGGCTGGGCTGTCGGGGAAGATGCCCAGGGCGTCGCGGGCGATCGAGCCGTAGTGGCGGGCACGCTTGACGGTGTCGGCTAGGCTTTGATGCCGTTCCATCAGTGTCAGGGCGTGGTGGAGGTCGGCGTCATCCTCACTTTGGTCCAGATCTTCCAAGGTGCGGCGCCAGAAGGCGCGTTCCTCGTCGTCGCCGCGGCGGAAGGCCAGGATGACCGGCAGGGTGATCTTGCCTTCGCGGAAATCGTCGCCGATGGCTTTGCCCAGCTTTTCCTGCTTGGCCGAAAAATCCAGCACGTCGTCGATCAATTGGAAGGCGATGCCCAAATTGAGGCCATAGCTTTCCAGCGCCTCTTCCTCGACCTTGGGGCGGTCGGCCACCACGGCGCCGATCTGGCAGGCGGCGGCGAACAGGGCGGCGGTCTTGGCGCGGATGACGTCCATATAGGAGTCTTCGCTGGTCGTGGTATCGTTGGCGGTGATCAGTTGCAACACCTCGCCCTCGGCGATCACCGAAGAGGCGTGCGACAGAATGGCCAGCACCGAAAGCGAGCCGTCCTCGACCATCAGTTCGAAGGAGCGGCTGAACAGGAAGTCGCCGACCAGCACGCTGGGCTTGTTGCCCCACACCGCATTGGCCGAAGCCAGACCCCGGCGCAGCGAGCTTTCATCGACGACGTCGTCATGCAGCAAGGTGGCGGTGTGGATGAATTCGACGCAGGCGGCCAGTTTGATATGGCGTTGCCCGGTATGGCCGCACAGCTTGGCGGCGGCCAGGGTCAGCATTGGCCGCAGCCGTTTGCCGCCAGCCGCGATGATATGCCCGGCCAATTGCGGGATCAGCGCCACCGGCGAATGCATGCGGTCGACGATGGCGACATTGACCTTAGCCAAGTCGTCGTTGACCAGGGCGGATAACGCATCCAGCGATGCGGTCTTCTTCCCCCGCTCGTCTTCGAGTTTCACAACGATGGCCACCGGCTTTTCCCCTAGGTACAGATCTGTGCGCGCCTCATATGGCTCCGCCGCGCCGAGCATAAGGTTGCGTCACCATGATGGTCAAGATTACAACCGCATTGCCGCGACGGAACATGACTGTTGTCAAAGGGTGAACAATGACGGAAATCACCGAAGATCGGCTGCTGGGCGGCCGGGTCAGGCTGTTGCAGCCGGCCAGCGGCTATCGTGCCGCGATCGATCCGGTGTTTTTGGCCGCGGCCGTGCCGGCTCAGGCGGGGCAGTCGGTGCTGGATGTCGGGCTGGGCGTCGGGGCCGCCTCGCTGTGTCTGGCGGCACGGGTGGCTGGCATTCGCGGGGTTGGGCTGGAGCTTCAGCCGGAGCTGGCTGCCTTGGCCGAGCGTAATGTCGTCCTGAACGAGCGCAGCGACAGTTTGACCGTGGTGCAGGGCGATCTGCAAAGCGCCGTGGGCGGGGTGCTGGTGCCTGGCGGGTTCGATCATGTGATGACCAATCCACCTTATATGCGCGACGGCACGGCGCCGCCGCATGCCGGAAAGTCGCTGGCCAACCGCGAGGCCGAGGTCGATCTTGCCGCCTGGATGGGATTCTGCGTGTCGATGCTGCGGCACAAGGGCGGGCTGGCGGTGGTGCATCGGGCCGACCGCTTGGATGAATTGCTGTCCGCCTTGCAGGGAAGGGTGGGCGAGATCGCGGTGATTCCGCTGTGGCCCAAGCAGGGCCGCGCGGCCAAGCGGGTGGTGGTGCGGGCGCGCAAGGGCGTGCGCGGGCCGCTGAGCCTGCTGCCGGGCCTCGTTCTGCATGACGAGGACGGCGGCTATACCGCCGCCGCCCAGGCCGTGCTGAAGGATGGGGCGGGGCTCGACTGACCACGCCCGCGTCGTGCTTAGACGTATTTGACCGTCGTCATCATGCCGGCTGCCATGTGGAACAGGTTATGGCAGTGCAGCACCCATTCACCGGGGTTGTCGGCGTCGAAGGCGACGGTGACGCTGGTCATCGACGGCACCATGACGGTGTCGCGCATCGCTCCGGCCAGGCTTTGGCCGCCGATGGCAATGACGTGGTAATGATGCCCATGCAGATGCATGGGGTGCATCATGTCGCTGTGGTTCATGAAGGTCAGCTCGACGCGCTGACCCAGGCTGACCGGCAGGGGCGTGTTCGCGCCGTATGCGGCCCCGTTCAGGGTCCACTTATAGCCCATCATGCCGCCTTCCAGGCTAAGCAGCAGACGGCGGTCGGCGGGGCGGGGCGTCAGCGGCGATTGCGCCGACAGCTTGCGCTCCACATCCAGCGAGACGATGCCGGCTTTCGTTTTGGCCAGCGAGGCGATTTTGCCGATGGTGGCCTTGCGGGTGGCCAGGATGATGCCGGTTTGGTTGGTGTCGCCCTCGCGCCGCGCCAGGATCGGCCAAGCGCCTTCCTGGCGGGGCAGGGTGACGACGATGTCCAGCCGTTGGCCCATGCCGATGGGGAAGGACGAACCGGGCACCGGCTTGACCGCGTTGCCATCGACGGCGACGATTTGCCCCAACAGGCCGGGCATCTCGATGAAGAAGGCGGTGGTGGTGGCGCCGTTGATGATGCGCAGGCGCACCCGCCCGCCGGGCTCGACCCGCGTCACTTCGGGATCGTCAAGGGTGCGGTCATTGGCCAGATAGGCGTCGTACTCGACGTCGTTGGGGTGGCTCATCGCCATGCCGGTCATCTCGTGACCATGCGCGCCGTGCTGCATGCTCATGCCATCGCCCGACTGCATCATCTGCATATGCATCTGGTGCATGGCGGTTTCGTCCATGCCGCTAGTGGCGGGTATTTGTCCGCCGTGATGCATGGTGGCGTGATCCATCGGCGTCATGCCGGTCAGCTTGGACAACAGTTCGGACGGATCGGTGAACGAGAAGTCGTGCAGCAGCACCACCACCTCT
>DATGZW010000277.1:0-10260 GCA_035297005.1 Patescibacteria group bacterium | reverse complement strand
GGCCAGGGCGTATGATTTGGGCGTGCGGTTCTAGGTGGCGCCGAGGAATGCCCCGCCGGGCTTCAGGCTGGCGGCGGCGGCTGCCAGGAAGACGGCGACGTCGGGCACATGCTCGACCACTTCCATCGCCATGACCACGTCGAATTTGCCGTCCAGCTCTTCGGGGGTGGCGCAGCGGTAGTCGATGGACAGCCCGCCGCGCTCGGCATGCAGGCGGGCGATGGCGATATTTTTTTCGCCGGCATCGATGCCGGTGACGGCGAAGCCCATGCGCGCCAGCGGTTCCGACAGCAAGCCGCCGCCGCAGCCGACATCCAGCAGGGTCAAGCCCTCGAAGGGGCGTGCGGCCTCGGGATCGCGGCCGAAATGGGCGCACAGGCGCTCGCGCATGAACGATAACCGCGGCGGATTCAGCTGATGCAGCGGCTTGAAATCGCCCTCGGCATCCCACCAGGCGTCGGCCATCGCTTGGAAACGAGCGATCTCTTCCGGCGAAGCGGTGGTGGTGTGGGCGGTGTCGGCCATCATATGCTCCTGGTATGTGCTGCACCGATCTGGACGGGGCAGCCTTGCTTCCGTATTTTCTCTAGAGTATGTATACGCGCCTTCGGGCAGCCGGCAACCGGGCTATCAGTAGATTCTTTCAGGGGATATCCGATGGCGCGCATCGTGATGAAATTCGGCGGCACCTCCGTCGGAGACTGTGATCGTATTAAGAATGTGGCGCGTCTGGTGAAAGCCGAAGTCGAGCGTGGCAATGAAGTTGCCGTCGTTCTTTCGGCCATGTCGGGCGTGACCAACCAGTTGGTGGACTATTGCAAGCAGATGGCTCCGCTGCATGATCAGCGGGAGTACGACGCCGTCGTCGCCACCGGCGAGCAGGTGACCGTCGGCCTGTTGGCCATCGGTTTGCAGGAATTGGGGCTGAAGGCGCGGTCGTGGACCGGCTGGCAGGTGCCGATCCGCACTGATGGCGCGCATGGCAAGGCGCGCATCGAGACCATCGAAATCGACGAGCTGGCCGCCAGCATCGTGTCGGGCCAAATCGCCGTGGTCGCCGGGTTCCAGGGCATCGGCCCCGACAACCGGGTGGCGACGCTGGGCCGGGGCGGCTCGGACACCAGCGCCGTGGCGCTGGCCGCCGCCTTGAACGCCGACCGCTGCGACATCTACACCGATGTGGACGGAGTCTATACGACCGACCCCCGCATCGTTGCCAAAGCGCGCAAGCTGGATAAGATTACCTACGAAGAGATGTTGGAGCTGGCATCC
Organism: Patescibacteria group bacterium; assembly: GCA_035297005.1. Lineage (GTDB taxonomy): Bacteria > Pseudomonadota > Alphaproteobacteria > Rhodospirillales > Magnetospirillaceae > DATGZW01. The sequence continues at coordinate 8,988 of DATGZW010000277.1, read as the reverse complement.
CTGGGGGCGAAAGTCCTGCAGACCCGCTCCGTCGAAATGGCGATGAAGCACCGCGTGCGCGTGCAGGTGTTGTCCAGCTTCAGCGACGCCCCCGGCACCCTTGTTTGTGATGAGGACGAGATCGTGGAAAAGGAACTGGTGAGCGGTATCGCGTATAGCCGCGACGAGGCGAAAATCACCCTGGTCAAGGTGTCGGACCGTCCGGGCGTCGCCGCGGCGATCTTCGGCCCGCTGGCCGACGCCAGCGTCAATGTCGATATGATCGTGCAAAATGTCTCGGAAGACGGCAAAAGTACCGATCTGACCTTCACCGTGACCAAAGGCGACCTTGACCGCGCGGTCAAGGTGCTGCACGAAAAGCAGGGTGAGCTTGGTTATGAGCGTCTGGTCCCGGACAGCAACGTGGTAAAAGTGTCGGTGATCGGCATGGGCATGCGCAGCCATGCCGGCGTCGCGCAGAAAATGTTCAGCACGCTGGCTGAAAAATCGATCAACATCCAGGTCATCTCGACCTCGGAAATCAAGGTGAGCGTGCTCATCGCCGAGGAATACACCGAGTTGGCTCTTCGCGCGCTCCATACGGCCTACGGGCTGGACGCGCAGTAACGGTAAGGTTAGGGGAAAGGGTTTGGCGATGAACGCCGCAAGGGCGCGTCTCGATCGATTGTGGCAGCGGGGCCGGGATTTCCTGGGCACCGATGTCGCCGTGATGGGCGGCGCCATGTCGTGGATTTCCGAGCGTACCCTGGTGGCCGCCATCTCCAATGCCGGCGGCTTCGGTGTGCTGGCCTGCGGTTCCATGGGGCCGGAGATGCTGGCCGCCGAGATCGAGGCGACGCAAGCCCTGACCGCCAAGCCGTTTGGCGTCAACCTGATTACCATGCACCCGCAACTCGACGACTTGATCGAGGTTTGCGGGCGCTTGCAGGTCGGGCATGTGGTGCTGGCCGGCGGCTTGCCGCACGGCAACGCCATCGCCCGCATCAAGGGGTTGGGGGCCAAGGTGGTGTGCTTCTCGCCCACCGTGGTGTTCGCCAAGAAACTGGTGCGCATGGGCGCCGACGCCATCGTCATCGAAGGCACCGAGGCGGGCGGGCATATCGGCCCGGTCTCGACCAGCGTGCTGGCGCAGGAGATCCTGCCGGCGGTGACCGAGGTTCCGGTGTTCGTCGCCGGCGGCATCGGCCGGGGCGAAGCCATCGTGTCGTACCTGGAAATGGGCGCGGCGGGGGTGCAGCTTGGCACCCGCTTCGTCTGCGCCACCGAATGCATCGCCCATCCCGAGTTCAAGAAGTCATTCCTGCGCGCCCATGCCCGCGACGCGGTGCCGTCGGTGCAGGTCGATCCGAACTTCCCGGTGATCCCCGTGCGCGCCCTGGCCAACAAGGCGACGCGCGGCTTCATCGACTTCCAGCACGAGGTCATTAAGCGCTTCCGCGCCGGCGAGCTGGACCAGAAAGCGGCGCAGATTGAGATCGAGCATTATTGGGCCGGAGCGTTGAAACGCGCGGTCATCGACGGAGACGTCGAAAACGGTTCGCTGATGGCCGGGCAAAGCGTCGGCATGGTTTCCCGCGAACAGCCGACCGCCGAAATCATCGGCGATTTGGTCGGCCAGGCCGTCGCGGCCTTGGCCGCGCGCGACAGGGTCGAGGCAGTAGTGTGATGCAGCCCAGCGCCAGCACCGTCTCCAGACGATTGCTGGGTCGCCTTCGCGACGTCATGGCGGCGGGAGGCACGGCCCAGGAACGTCTCGACAAGACCGTCACCTTGATCGCCGCCGACATGGTGGCCGAGGTGTGCTCCTGCTACGTCATGCGGGCCGGCGAAGTGCTGGAACTGTTCGCCACCGAAGGTTTGAAGGCCGCCGCGGTCCATGCCACCCGGCTGCGCGTCGGCGAAGGTCTGGTCGGCGACATCGCCGCCCATGCCCGCCCGCTGGCCTTGGCCGACGCTCAAAGCCATCCGCATTTCGCCTATCGCCCGGAAACCGGTGAAGAGATCTACCACTCGCTGGTCGGCGTGCCGATCATCCGTGGCGGCCGCGTCATCGGCGTGCTGGTGGTGCAGAACAAAAGCCAGCGCCAATATACCGACGTCGAGATCGAAACCCTTGAGACCGTGGCCATGGTGCTGGCCGAGCTGGTGTCGTCGGGCGAGCTGATCAACCGCGAGGAACTGGCTCAGGTCGATGGCAACGCCGTGCTGCCGGTGCGCATGGAAGGCGTGCGCCTGACGGGGGGCATCGGTATCGGCGTCGCCATCATGCACGAGCCGCGCATGGTCGTGCTGAAGCTGGTGTCGGAAGACCCGGAAGCCGAAATGACCCGGCTGCGCGACGCCCTGCACCGCATGCGCCAGACCTTGGACGAGATGTTCGAGGCGCAGGATCTGGCCTTCGGCGGCGAGCACCGCGACGTGCTGGAAACCTATCGGATGTTCGCCGAGGATGCCGGCTGGGTCGCCCGTATCGGCGAGGCCATCCAGTCGGGTCTGACCGCCGAGGCGGCGGTGCAAAAGGTCCACGAAGACACCCGCATCCGCATGAGTCAGGTGACCGACCCGTACCTGCGCGAGCGGTTGCACGATCTGGAAGACATCGCCAACCGCCTGATGCACCATCTGGTGCGCGGCAGCCGCGATAGCGAAACCGGCACGGCGGCCAGTAGCGATTTGCCGGACAACGTGGTGCTGGTCTGCCGCTCGATGGGGCCGACCGAGCTTCTGGACTATGACCGCCGCCGCCTGCGCGGCCTGGTCATGGAGGAAGGCTCGCCGACCATGCATGTGGCGATCCTGGCCCGCGCGCTGGACATTCCGGTGGTTGGCCGGGTCAAGGACGCGCTGAGCAAGATCGAAGCGATGGACCCGGTGATTGTCGATGGCGACAACAGCCAGGTCTTCGTCCGTCCGTCCGACGATATCCAGGACGCCTTTGCCGCCAGCGTCATCGCGCGGGCAGCAAAGCTGGCCGGCTATGCCGCCATGCGCGAACTGCCGGCGGTGACCCGCTGCGGCCAGCCGGTGCGCATGATGCTGAATGCCGGACTGCTGGTCGATCTGCCGCAGCTCGACGCCACGGCGGCCGACGGCATCGGCCTGTATCGCACCGAAATGCCGTTCATGGCCCGCGCCCAACTGCCCGACGTGGCGGCGCAGACCTTGCTGTATTCCAAGATCCTCGACCACGCGGCGGGCAAGCCGGTGGCGTTCCGTACTCTGGATGTCGGGTCCGACAAGCTGTTGCCCTATTGGAACAGCGGCGGAGAGGACAATCCGGCGATGGGCTGGCGGTCGATCCGCATCACCCTCGACCGTCCGGCGGTGCTGCGCCACCAGTTACGGGCGCTGGTCGCGGCGGCGGCGGGGCGCGAGCTGGACATCATGTTCCCGATGATCGCCGAGGTCGCTGAACTGGATAAGGCGCGCGAGCTGCTGGAGATGGAGCTGGAGCGGCGGCGCGCGCGCGGCGGCGAGATGCCCGAACGGGTGCGCGTCGGCACCATGCTGGAAGTTCCGGCGCTGGCCTATCAGCTGCCGGCCTTGCTCAAGCGGGTCGATTTCGTCTCTATCGGCAGCAATGACCTGACCCAGTTCCTGTTCGCTATCGATCGCGGCAACCCGCGCATTTCCGAACGCTACGATGTGCTGTCGCCGGCCATGCTGGCGTTCCTGCGCAATATCAGCGACGAATGCCGCAAGGCTGGCGTACATGTCTCGGTGTGCGGCGAAATGGCCGGGCGGCCGTTGGAAGCGATGGCCTTGCTGGGCATCGGCATCCGCAGTCTGTCGATGTCGGCTCCCTCCGTCGGCCCGGTCAAGGCCATGGTGCGCAGCCTTTACTTGCCGGACTTGGAAGACTACATGGCGACTCTGGTGGACCTCCCCGACCATACGGTCAGAGAAAAGCTGCGCAATTTCGCCATCGATCACGGTGTGCAGCTTTAGGGAAAGCGGCTTACCGTTACAGCCTCGACGTCCCACCATTGCGTGGGAGAGGAATTATTTGCTAGTAATAGCGTGAACCCTTTCAGCGGTTGGGCGGGTTCCTAAACCATCGGGTAAGGATTTTCCTACCGTGGCATCAGATAACCAGGATTTTGGGACTGCACCGGCGGCCATTCCGGCCGGAACGGGCATCGGCTCTTTGTTACGCGACACGCGGATGCAGCTTGGTCAGGAGGTCGCCTTCGTGGCGAAAAGCCTGCGCATCCGCCAGCCTTATCTGCAAGCCATCGAGGATTGCCGTTATCACGATCTGCCCGGCTCGACCTATGCCGTCGGCTTCGTGCGCGGCTATGCCGAGTATCTTGGCCTCGATAGCGCCGAGATCGTCCGCCGTTTCAAACAGGAAACCGGCAGCGATTTCGGCGGGCGCACCACCTTGGTGTTTCCCTCGGCGGTGTCGGAAAACAGCATCCCCACAGGGGCGCTGCTGTTCCTCGCCGTCGTCGCCGCCGGCCTCGCCTACGGCGCCTGGTATTGGTACCAGTCCAGCGACACTTCGGTCGTCGATAGCGTCCCGGCGCTGCCCGACCGTCTGGCCGCGCTGATCCATCGGCCTGTCGGCAACGGCACCGAAGTGGTCGCCGTCGGCCAGCCTGCCGCCGATGCCGCCGCTCCGGCCATTCAGCCGCCGCAGGCGTCTGTTGGGACCGCTCATGAAGACGTGGTGCCGCCGGCCGAGGACGAAGCCCCGCCAGCCCCGCCAGCCCCGGCTGCCGTGGCCGCTGCTCCTGCCGCAACACCCGCTCCGGCTCCGGTCGTGGTGGCTCCGGTGGTGGTTGTTCCGCCAGCCGCGCCGGTGGCTCCCGCCGTGGTGCCGTCCGAACTGACCAAGCCGTCGGATTCCAAGGCGGCCAAGGAAATCAAGAAGGCGGAAGCCAAGGTTGCGGCAGCGAAAGCCGCCGAAGCCGTCAAGACCGGCGAAACGGCTCCGGCGGCGGTAGACGAACCTGTCAAGGCGGCTGCCGCGGACACCGCGCCCGAGGCTAGCAAGCCGGTCGAGACGCCCAAGATCGAGCCGTCCCGCCCCGCCGATGCGTCGGTGGCGCCGGGTTCGGTCAGCAGCGCCTCGTCCCGCGTGGTTCTGCGTGCCGACGAGGATTGCTGGATCGAAATCCGCGACGCCACCGGCGTGGTGGTCTCGCGTCTGCTGCGCAAGGGCGAGGCCTATCCGGTGCCGGGCCGTTCGGGGCTGACCTTGACCGCCGGCAATGCCGGGGCGCTCAGCGTCTATCTCGACGGCAAGCCGACGGCGCCGTTGGGGCATGCCGGCATGGTGCGCCACGATGTGCCGCTTGACGCCGACCATTTGGGCTCCAGCCCGCCGCCCGCCGCGCCGACCTATACCCCGGCGCCGACGGAGTAAATTTGGTCTCGATGGGCGCCTCTCCCTTGGGGGGAGGCGCCCTCGACCATCGGCATGACGCCTCAGGCGACTTTGTCGCCGGGCGGATTTGCGCTATAACCCGATCCCCATAAATCATTCGACGAGACGGCCATGAGCTTGAGGCCCTACCGTGAAATCCATCGCCGCACCAGCCGACAGATTTTTGTCGGCAAGGTTCCGGTGGGTGGCGGCGCGCCCGTCACCGTGCAGTCGATGACCAATACCCTGACCACCGACGTCGCGGCGACGGTGGCGCAGATTCATCAGTTGGAGGAGGCGGGGGCGGACATCGTCCGTGTCTCCTGCCCCGACCAGGAATCGGCGCTGGCGCTGAAGCATATCGTGCGCCAGGTGCAGGTGCCCATCGTCGCCGACATCCATTTCCACTATCGCCGCGCCATCGAGGCCGCCGAATCCGGCGCCGCTTGCCTGCGCATCAACCCCGGCAACATCGGCTCCGCCGATCGCGTGCGCGAAGTGGTGCAGGCGGCCAAGGACCATGGCTGTTCGATGCGCATCGGCGTCAACGCCGGCAGCCTGGAAAAGGAACTGCTGGAGCGTTACGGCGAACCCTGCCCGGAAGCGATGGTCGAAAGCGGCCTTAGCCACGCCCGCATCCTGGAAGACAACGACTTCTTCAACTTCAAGATCAGCGTCAAGGCCTCGGACGTGTTCCTTGCCGTCGCCGCCTATCAGGCGTTGGGCGAGGCCTGCGACTATCCCTTGCACCTGGGCATCACCGAAGCCGGCGGCTTGCGCGGCGGCACGGTCAAATCGGCCATCGGCATCGGCTCGCTGCTGTGGGCGGGCATCGGCGACACCATCCGCGTGTCGCTGTCCGCCGACCCGGTCGAAGAGATCAAGGCCGGTTTCGAGATCCTTAAATCCCTGGATCTGCGCCATCGCGGCGTGCGCATCGTGTCTTGTCCGTCCTGCGCCCGCCAGGGCTTCGACGTGGTTAAAACCGTCGAGATGCTGGAAAACCGCCTGGCTCATATCATCACCCCGCTGACCCTGTCGATCATCGGCTGCGTCGTCAACGGACCCGGCGAAGCCCGCGAAACCGACCTCGGCTTGACTGGCGGCGGCGGCGGCAGCCATATGGTTTATGTGGCCGGTAACCCCGACCACAAGATCGACAGCCCGGCCATGGTCGAGCACATCGTCTCGCTGGTCGAAGCCAAGGCGGCGCAGATCGAGGCCGACAAGGCCCAATCCGATTCCTCGAAACCCTGAAAGACCTGAATTCGTGTCCTCTTTGCAGCCGGTGCGCGGCACCCACGACCTTCTTCCCGACGAGTCCCGCCGTCACCGCCATGTCGAGGAGACCGCCTTCAGCGTCGCTCGGCGCTATGGCTTCGGCGAGATCGTCACGCCGATTTTCGAATTTACCGACGTGTTCTCGCGCACCCTGGGCGACACCTCCGACGTGGTGACCAAGGAGATGTACACCTTCGCCGACCGTGGCGGCGAGTCGATCACCTTGCGCCCGGAAGGCACTGCTGGCGTTGCCCGTGCCTTCATTTCCGGCGGATTGTCGCAGAATCTGCCGCTGAAGCTGTTCTATCGCGGCCCGATGTTCCGCTATGAGCGCCCGCAGAAGGGGCGCTTGCGTCAGTTCCATCAGATCGGCGTCGAACTGCTGGGCGTCGAAGGTCCGCAGGCCGATATCGAAGTGATCGCCCTGGGCTATCACATCCTGTCGGCGCTGGGCTTGAAGGACAAGGTTCAGTTGGAGCTGAACAGTCTGGGCGATGCCGAATCGCGTGCCGCCTACCGTGACGCCCTGGTCGCCTATCTGTCGGGCTTCAAGGATAAGCTGTCCAAGGACAGCCTGGAGCGGCTGGAGCGCAACCCCTTGCGCGTGCTGGATTCCAAGGACGAGGGCGACCGGCTGGTTGTTGCCGATGCGCCGGTTCTGACCGACTATCTCAACGATGCCTCGCGCGCCTTCTTCGATACCGTGAAGACTGGGCTGGAGGCGGTCGGCGTGCCGGTGAAGCTCAACCCGCGTCTGGTGCGCGGCCTGGATTACTACTGCCACACCGCGTTCGAATTCACCACCACCGCGCTCGGCGCGCAGGGCACGGTCCTGGCCGGAGGCCGTTATGACGGCTTGATCGGCCAGATGGGCGGCCCGGCCACCCCCGGCATTGGTTGGGCGGCGGGCGTCGAGCGGCTGTCGATGCTGCTGGAGGAGGTTGCCTGCGGCGACCGTCCGTTGGCGGTGATCCCCATGGGCGGCGACGGCGTCGAGGCTCTGCGGGTCGCTCAACGCCTGCGCAACGCCGGCTTCGCCGTCGAGATGGGCTATTCCGGCAACATGAAAAAGCGCCTCAACCGAGCCAACAAGCTGGGCGCCCGCGCTGCCGTGATTCTGGGCGACGACGAACTGGCCCGCCAAGCAGTGGCCGTGCGCGATTTGGACAGCGGCGAGCAGGAGGAGGTTCCCCTGGCGATGCTGGAGGAACGTCTGGCCCGCTTCCGCTAGAGTCATGAATGCGGACCGCTTCCCGACGCGGCCGATCATCATCGGCGCCAATCACCGCTCCAGTTCGCTGGCGCTGAGGGATGCGCTGTTTGTCGACGACGCCACCCAACCGGCCTTTCTCACCGCGCTGAGAGAGGCCGGTTTGGCGCAGGCGATGGTTCTCTCGACCTGTGACCGAGTCGAGGTGCTGGCCCTGCATCCAGACGCAGCTTACGTCGAGGAAGCCGTGCAGGTGGTGTTCGCCGCCCGCGCCGGGGTGGCGCTGGCCAGTCTGGCGGGGCAGCTTTACACCCTGGCCGACGAGGCGGCGGTGCGTCATTGCTTTTGCGTAACGTCTTCTCTGGACAGCCAGATTATCGGCGAGCCGCATGTGCTGGGGCAGGTCAAGGCCTGTCACCGGATGGCGCGCGAAGCGGGGATGTGCGGGCCAGAGCTGGAGGCGTTGCTGGGCGCGGCCTATGTCACCGCCAAGCGGGTGCGCAGCGAGACCGCGGTGGCCGAGCGGCCAGTATCGATCGCCTCCGCGGCCGTGCAGTTCGCCCGCGACCTGCACGGCGAGATCGCTGATTGCGAGGCCTTGCTGGTCGGCGCTGGCGATATGGGTGAACTGGTTGCCGAAAGTTTGCTGGCGGCCGGATTGCGCCGTCTGGTGGTGACCGCGCCGCGCCACAGCCGGGCCGAGGCGCTGGCGCAAAGCCTGGATTGCCACGTCGCCGCCTTTGCCGATTTGCCTCAATTGCTGGTCGAGGCCGACATCGTCTTGACGGCGGTCGGCGGGCGCAATACGGTCATTGTTGCCGAACAAGTGCATCAGGCGTTGCGCAAGCGCCGGCGCAAGCCGATTTTTCTGGTCGATGCGGGGATTCCCGGCGACATCGATCCGGCGGTCAATCGGGTGGACGGCGCCTATCTGTACGACCTGACCGACCTTGAACGCGTGGCGCTGGAAGGCCGTGCCACCCGCGAGGCGGCGGCGCGCGAGGCTTGGGCCATCGTCGATGCGGAACTGCTCGCCTTCGCGCGCGGGCGGGCGGCGCGGGCGGCGGTGCCGGCGATTATCGCCCTGCGCGGGCGTTTTGAAGCGGTGCGGGAACAGGTGCTGGCG
>DATGZW010000276.1:0-2273 GCA_035297005.1 Patescibacteria group bacterium | reverse complement strand
GGCTCGCCGAGACCCATCAGACCCTGGTTGCCAACCGCTTACGCGGCCGCATCGCCGTTCAAGTGGACGGTGGCATCCGCACCGGGCGCGACGTCGTTGTCGGCGCATTGCTGGGTGCCGACGAGTTCGGCTTCGCCACCGCGCCGCTGATCGCCGCCGGCTGCATCATGATGCGCAAATGCCATCTCAATACCTGCCCGGTCGGCGTCGCCACGCAAGACCCCGAACTGCGCAAGCGCTTTACCGGCCAGCCCGAGCATGTGATCAACTACTTCTTCTTCGTCGCCGAGGAAGTGCGCGAGATCATGGCCTCGCTGGGCGTGCGCCGTCTGGAAGACTTGGTCGGGCGTAGCGATTTGCTGGAAGCCCGCCACGCCATCGATCATTGGAAGGCCAAGGGCCTCGACTTCAGCAAGCTGTTCTATCAGCCGGCAGGCGTCGGCGTCGGCATCCACCACACCGAGTTCCAGGACCACGGGCTGGACGCGGTTCTCGACCGCAAGCTGATCGAACTGGCCATGCCGGCGCTGGAGCACCGCAAGCCGGTGCTCATCGATCTGGGCGTGCGCAATGTCGACCGCACCGTCGGCGCCATGCTGTCGGGTGAAGTGGCCAAGCGCTACGGCCATGCCGGCCTGCCGGAAGACACCATCAGCATCCGCCTGCTGGGCACCGCCGGGCAGAGCTTCGGCGCGTTCCTGGCCAAGGGCGTGTCGCTGGAATTGACCGGCGAAGGCAACGACTATGTCGGCAAGGGCCTGTCGGGCGGCCGCATCGTCATCATGCCGCCGGCCAAGTCCAAGCTGGTCGCCGAGGACAACATCATCGTCGGCAACACCGTGCTGTACGGCGCGGTTGACGGCGAATGCTACTTCCGCGGCGTCGGCGGCGAACGCTTCGCCGTCCGCAACTCGGGTGCGACCGCCGTCGTCGAAGGCGTCGGCGATCATGGTTGCGAATACATGACCGGCGGTATCGTCGTCGTCATCGGCCAGACCGGGCGCAACTTCGCCGCCGGCATGAGCGGCGGCATTGCCTATGTGCTGGACGAAAAGGGCGACTTCGCCCGCCGCTGCAACCTGTCGATGGTCGAGCTTGAGCCCGTCATTGCCGAAGAGAACGCCCCCGAGGCCCAGGATTGGTCCGGCGGCGAACTGGAAGGTCATGGTTTGGTCGATATCTCCGGCGACATGACCCGCCACGACGCCACCCGCCTGCGTCTGCTGATCGAGAACCACCGCCGCTACACCAACAGCGCGCGGGCCCACGACATCCTGCTCAATTGGGAATACTACATGCCCAAATTCGTCAAGGTCATGCCGGTCGATTACCGCAAGGCGTTGGAGGCCATGCAGAAGACGCAGGCCGTCGAGACCACCGTGACGGGGAGCCTGTAACATGGGTAAGCCCACGGGTTTCAAGGAATTCGCCCGCGTCGATCACGGCTATCAGCCGGTGGCCGAGCGCCTGAAGCATTACAACGAGTTCTCCATTCCGCTCGATCAGGCGACGCTGACCCAGCAGGGTGCGCGCTGCATGGATTGCGGCGTGCCGTTCTGCCATACCGGCTGCCCGGTCAATAACAACATCCCCGACTGGAACGATCTGGTGTACCGCAACCGCTGGCGCGAAGCGCTGGAGGTTCTGCACTCCACCAACAACTTCCCCGAGTTCACCGGGCGTATCTGCCCGGCCCCGTGCGAAGCGGCTTGCACCTTGAACATCACCGATACTCCGGTGACCATCAAGGACATCGAGCACGCCATCGTCGAACGCGGCTGGAAGGAAGGCTGGATCGTCCCCGACACTTCGCGTCCGCGCACCGGCAAGCGCGTCGCCGTCATCGGCGGCGGTCCCGCCGGTCTGGCCGCCGCGCAGCAATTGGCCCGCGTCGGCCATGCGGTGACGGTGTTTGAAAAGAACGCTCATGTCGGCGGGCTGATGCGCTATGGCATCCCCGACTTCAAGCTGGACAAGAGCATCATCGAGCGCCGCGCCGCCCAGATGCGCGGCGAGGGCGTCGAGTTCCGCACGGGCGTCAATATCGGCGTCGATCTGCCGGCTGCCGACCTGCTGCGTGATTTCGACGCGGTGGTGCTGACCGGCGGCTCGGAAAAGCCACGCGATCTGCCGGTGCCGGGGCGTGAGCTGAACGGCGTTCACTTCGCCATGGAGTTCCTGGGTCAGTCGAACCGCCGGGTGTCGGGCGAAGCCTTCGCCGAGGCCGAGATCAGCGCCACGGGCAAGCATGTGGTGGTCATCGGCGGCGGCGA
>DATGZW010000275.1:0-3503 GCA_035297005.1 Patescibacteria group bacterium | reverse complement strand
CCGGCTTGTCCTTGACCAGTTCCGGCACGCCTGTCGATCCGGTGGGGTTCGGCGAGGTCGAGGGCATGCCGCCCCACGACGCACAGGAACCGATGCAGATCACCGCCGCCGCGTCGGCGGCGCATTCCATCAACATGTCATGGGCGGTCTGGCCGCCGACCTTGCAATAGACGCCGCCATCTTTCATCGGCACCGCGCCTTCGACCACCAGGATGTACTTGCCCTTGTTGGCCTCCATCGACGCCCGGCGCGCGGCTTCGGCCTGATGGCCGGCGGCGGCGAACAGCGTCTCATGGTAATCTAGCGAGATGATTTCGAGAATCAGCTTCTCAAGGGTCGGGTGTTCCGCGCGCAGCAAGGATTCAGTACAGCCCGTACATTCTTGAAAATGCAGCCAAATAACCGGCGGGCGGGCGGCAGAGGTCAGCGCCTCGGCAATCTGCGCCTCGGCCCCGTTGGGCAAGCCCATGGTCGTCGCCATGGCCGCGCAGAACTGCATGAAGTGGCGCCGAGACAGGCCCAGTCTAGTCTCGATCGCGTCCAGGATGTCGTCCTTCATATCCCCAACCTCTCTCACAGCGCGAAAACCGGTGCGGCACCGGCGCGTGAAGCGCCGATGGGCAAAACGTCAAACCCAAGGGGAGGTGCCGACAGCCTCGGCCCGGTGCATCGCCGCCAAATGCGGGCCTTTCATCCATGCGGGCGCGACTGCGCGCCAGGGGCATGGCGATGGCTTGCCGATAACCGTATCGCTCCCAGAACTCTATGGGTCTTAAACGCCTTTTGCGCTGGCACTACGCAAGAGCCGGGCCAAACACCTGAGACAGTATAATATTGTTCATAAACAATACGATGCGGAGATATACGCACCTTCTATCGAAGCCCCGAAAAGGGCACAGTGAAAACATCCCTGACAGCAGGTGGAAGGAATGCTGTCAGCCTCCTTCCAGGCCCGGCCATCGAATTGGGGGGGCGGCAACTCTTGTGACCTTCATGTGAGCTGTTTTAACGCGAGCCGCGTTTATAAAAACCATAGCGTAACAGTGAGGTATGCCATGCATAGGTACATCGCCGCAGCGGCCTTGTCCGCGGCTCTGACGTCACCGGCCCTCGCCCAAGCTCAGCAGATAACGCCTCCCAACAACGGGTTGTCGGAGTTGAATTCGCGTGGAACCGTCGGCGACGCGCCGGCTTACGGCCTGACCGGGAACCTGCCGCCCGACTGCACCCCCTACGACACGCGGGCATCCTGTCAACAAGCCGCCGTCCCCAACGAACCCAATGGAGCCAGTGGCATCGATCAGGGAAGTGATCCAACCAAGCAGCCCGGCTCACCGGGTGACCTGCCTCGGCGCGGCGGGTATGGCAGAGCGGAGGGCGGCTGACCTGACAAGACTATGATATCAGGCTTGTACAGGGCGAAGCTTCAGTGAACCGTGCAATTCAAACAAGGATCGAAGGAGCGGACGATATGCTGCACCATCAGCGGCATATCGTCGCCTTCGACGACCGGAACGCCCACCAGGGCCTGTTCCAGCGGACCGGGATTGCCCTGCCCGTCGCGCGGTGAGAAGTTCCAAGTGGTCGGCGAGACAATCTGGTAATTGGCGATGCGGCCATCCTCGACCGACAGCCAATGCCCCAAACTGCCACGCGCCGCTTCGACCAGCCCGACGCCGTAAGCGTTGTCGGGCATGACGCCATTCAGGCAGTACGGCCCGTCGATGCCGATACCCCGAACCCAGCCCTCCATCGCCGGCACCAGCAGCGCCAGTTCCAGGATGCGGGCAATCACGCGGTCGCGCACATTGCCGCGCCCGTCGCTCAACGCCACCAGATCGCGGACCAATGGATGCCCGGCGATCAATTGGCGGGCCAGAGCGCCGACCTCGGCGGTCTCGCCGCCCAGACGCGGCGCCTTGCACCAGCTATAGGCGTCTGGCTTGTCGGCGTCGGGCAGCGTCAGCCCGTGATCGGGATGCACCGCCGCGCCAGTCATCCAGGCATGGCTGACGTCTTCGCGCAACGCCGACAGGTCGAGCGGCTCCACCACTCCCTGACGCCACATCCCCGCTCCCCCCAATGGCCCGCCATGGCTGAGGAACCGTTGCGGCCCGCGCCCCCACTGGTCCAGCCGCAGATCCTCGGCGATGTGCAGGAACAGGCGGAAATCTCCGGCCTGCGGCGGCTGTTCGGCAGCCCAACCGTGCAGCGCCTCGGCCGAGGCCAAAGCGGCGACGCGCTCCAGGCGATCGGCGAAGATTTGGTGCTCCAGGAAGGCACGGAATTCGGCCAGCACCGCCAGCAGGCGCATGCGCTCGCCCATATCGATGGATTTTGTGGTGCCGCCCGGCTGCAAGGCCAGGCTATGAGGCCATTTTCCGGCCAAGATACCGACGACATGCAGCATGCGCGCCCGCGCCGCCGTCGCCGCTCGTCCCGATTGGCCTTTCATCGCGGCAAAACGCTGCACCGCCTCGTCGTGCCAGGGGCGGCCAGCATAGGCCGGACGGGCGAAGTCGGGCATGAAGAACAACGTGAAATGCGTCAGATGATCGACGGCGTTCTCGCAGGACTGGATCAAATCGGCAGCAAAGCGCCCGTTGAGCGGCGGTTGCAGCCCCATCGCCGCCCCCAGCGCCCGCGCCGCAGCAGCGCTTTGCGCCACCGAACAGATACCGCAGACGCGCGGGGCGATCACCAGCGCATCCATGGGCGGTCGGCCACGCAAAATCTGCTCGAAGCCACGATACAGCGGCGCGGTGACGAAGGCCGCCGCCACCTGCCCGTCCTCGACGTCGAGCCGCACCTCAAGGTCGCCCTCGACGCGGCTGAACGGCCCCATCACCAGCCGGGTCATGGACGTGGCCGCCGGCGCGGCGGGATCACGACGCGGTTCTGGCGGGCGTTCTTGCGCACGCGGTCGGGAGTCGCCGATTTCGACAGCGCCGACAAGGCGACGAACCATGCTTTCGGCATATCCACCGGCAGCCCCACCGGGATCCCTGCGAATTTGGCGGTTTCCAGGAACGGTGAGCCGGGTTCCTCGAACCCCGGCGAGGTGCAGTTGACACAGGCATAACCAGCATTGGTGCAGGATCCGCCGCTGCCGTTCCACACCCGCAAATTACAGTCTCCCGCCGCCTGGGTGGCCATGCAGCCGAGGTTTTCCATCAGGCAGCCCAGTTGCGAATGCTCGGCGGCGCTGGCTTTGAATTCGTAATATTCATTGCGGGCGCAGCCGTGATGAGCCAGATGGTTGGCCCAGAAGCGCGGGCGGCCGAAATCATCCAGATCCTGGGGGCCAAGCAAGCCTTGCGCCAGCGCCATCAGGGTTTCGATCAGCCAGCCGGGATGCGGAGCGCAGCCGGCGACGTTGATCACCGGCATGCCCCCCCGCGAGCGCCAGCCCTCGCCCAGCACGCCGCCCACATCCTCGCCGCAGAATTGCAAGCCGGTGGCCTCGGTCGGGCCGCCTGGGGATGGGATGCTGCCATAGGCGG
>DATGZW010000274.1:0-3159 GCA_035297005.1 Patescibacteria group bacterium | reverse complement strand
GCCTGACGCCGCATGATGCGCGGCCTGGTTATCAATTGGTGATGGTGTTCCAAGGTGCCCCCACCGTCGATGGCAGCCAAGCCTGCGCCGGAGCGCCGGGGGGATCGGTGCAGCCGGGCGGTGCGACGGTGGTGGTCGCCGCCTTCTGTGTCTCGGGCCGCGCCGTCAGCGAGGTCACAGGCCGGGTCGTTGCCGGCAGTCCCGAGGATCCGCGGTTTCAGGCGCTGATGCGCGAAGTCGCGTCCGAGGTCTTCCGCCCCGACGAGTTTCAGGGCGGCGACGGCGGCGTCAACAGCCACTGACTCCGGCTCAGCCGATCTTGATCAGGCTGTCGCTCAGGAACGCATAGCGCGGAACCGCCAGATTGCGCGGTGCCGGGCCGTGGCGTACGCGGCCTGAGATGTCGTATTGCGAGCCGTGGCAGGAACAGAACCAGCCGCCCCATTTGCCGCGCTCCGCTGTTGGCGATTGGCCTTGGGGAATGCAGCCCAGATGGGTGCAGATGCCGATGACCACCAGCCAAGCCGGCTTCTTCACCCGGTCGTCGTCGCGTTGCGGATCCAGCAGGCCGGGCGACGTGTCATCAGCCTGCGCCTGTTCGATTTGTTCGGGCGTGCGGTGGACCACGAACACCGGCTTGCCGCGCCATTGCACGGTGATGCGCTGACCGACGGCGATGGGTGACAAATCGACCTCGATGGTGGCCAGGGCCAAGGTGTCCGCCGAGGGATTCATGCTGTCGATGAACGGCCACAGCGACAACGCGGTGCCGATGGTGGCGACCGAAATGGTCGCATAGGTCAGGAAATCACGCCGCGTCGGCGGCGGGGCGCTGGTTTCTGGCACGGGCAAGGGTGGTGTTCTGATCATCACGGATCTCCACGTCGTACGCCGTCCTGCTCGATGTGAGGCGTCCCCCCTGTTTCGACAAGGCGGGCTAAAAGCCGATGACCGAATGCAGGGCGAAAATGCCCAAGACCGCGACCAGATAGAATGCCACGGCGACCGCTATCAGGAACAGCGCGTTACCGGTGGTGCGGAAGGGATGAAAGCGACTTTCCCGGCGCACCCGGTCGGGGGCGCGACGGTCGCTGCCGCCGACGATTGTCAGGAACATCCGGCGGCCGAACAGCGGCAGGCTTAGGCGGATGTTGATGGCATGGCGTTTCCAGGTGCCCGACTTGCTGGCTTGCCACAGCGCGGCGCGCTGGTCGGCGGTCAGACTGTCCAGCACCTCGGGGGGCAGGCGCGCCAACAGATCGGTGACCTCGCCCATGCCCAAAGCCTGATCCATGTCCCTCGCTCCCCCTGCCGATAACGCCCACAGCGGCAGTCTAACCCTGGTCCGCCCCGCTGCACAGAGGTTATGCCCCCACTATGACGGGAGCGGATGCACGTGTCCCCGTTCGATGGCATAGGCGCGGTCGATCATGCCGGCGCCAAAGGCTGGATGCTGTTCGGACAGCAGGATCGCCACGCCCTCGGCCTTGATCGCCTGGATGGCCTTGACCGTGTCCTCGACCACCAGCGGGGCCAGACCTTCCGCCGGCTCGTCCAGCAGCAGCAGGCGCGGATTGCCCATCAAAGTGCGGGCGATGGCCAGCATCTGCGCTTCGCCACCCGATAATGTATCGCCGCGCCGGTTCAGCAGCGGCTGCAACGCTGGAAACAAAGCCAGCACCCGTTCCAGGGTCCAGCGCTTGCGCCCGGTGGGCGGCTTCGGGCTGTCCAAGGCCGGGGCCAGATCGACCAGTGGACGCGGCGGTCCCGGACGCGGCGATTGACGTCCGACCTCCAGGTTTTCCCCGACGCTCAACCCGGCGAAGATGCGCCGTTCCTCCGGCACATAGCCGATCCCCAACTGGGCGGCCAGATGGGCTGGCGCGCGGGTGATGTCGTGGCCGTCAAAGACGATGGTGCCGACGGTCGGGCGGACCAAACCGATGATGGTCTTGAGCAGCGTGCTCTTGCCGGCGCCGTTGCGCCCGACCAAGGCCACCGCTTCGCCGGCGGCGACGGTTAGGGCGACCTCGGTCAAGGCTTGGGCGCGGCCATAAAAGGCGTTGACGGCAGTGAGCGAAAGCATGGTTGCGGCTCCGGAACGGTACGCGGTCAGCAATAAATCAGTCTCAAGGACACTGTAAAATCCGAACGAACCCTTGTAATCCGCCAGCCAGGGGCTAGCGTTACAGAGGAGGAAACGCCGCAAGGAGAACGGTCATGGCCCCGCGCATCGATCATCTCAAGGAT
Source organism: Patescibacteria group bacterium (assembly GCA_035297005.1). Lineage (GTDB taxonomy): Bacteria > Pseudomonadota > Alphaproteobacteria > Rhodospirillales > Magnetospirillaceae > DATGZW01. The sequence continues at coordinate 909 of DATGZW010000274.1, read as the reverse complement.
ACCCTGGTCGAAAAGGTGGTGGCTTTGACACGGGAACGGCTCGATGCCGCCGCCCAAGTTCCTGCCGAGCGGCTGTTGCGGGCATATTACGCCAATGTCGCCCCCGAAGACATCCTGCGGCGTGAGCCCGAGGCGCTGTACGGTGCGGTGATGGCACTGTTCGCCTTCGCCCGTCAGCGCCTGCCCGGAACGCCCAAGCTGCGCGTCTACCAGCCCCGGCCCGACGAGGGTGGTTGGGATTGCGAGCACAGCATCGTCGAAATCGTCAATGACGACATGCCGTTCCTCGTCGATTCGGTCACCAGCGCTCTGCAACGGCTGGAAATCGGCGTGCATCTGGTGGTGCATCCGATCCTGCCGGTGACGCGCGACGCCCAGGGCCGCCTGATCGCCATCGTCGAGCCTGACGCCGCTGGGGCGCGGCTGGAATCCCTCATGCATGTCGAGATCGACCGTCAGGCCGCCGCCGCCACCGAATCGCTGGCCGGGCGGCTGACGGGGGTGCTCGCCGATGTGCGCGCCGCCGTCGAGGACTGGCCGATGTTGCGTGAGCGGCTGGCGCTGGTGTTGGCCGAACTCGACACTCCGCCGCCCGGTCTGGACGACGGCGAAGCGGCGGAGGCGCGCGACTTTCTGCATTGGCTGTATGACGATCATTTCACCTTGCTCGGCGTGCGCGATTTTCAATTCGGCGAGGTTTGCGCCGATGGATCGTGCAGTACCCGCATCGACCCCTCCAGCGGCCTGGGTCTTCTGCGCGATCCGGCCTTGCGGGTGTTCGACGAAGGGCGCGATCTGGCGGCGATGCCGCCGGAGGTGGGGGCGTTCCTGCGGCGGCCCAATCTGTTGCTGCTGGCCAAGGCGGACCGGGTCTCGACGGTGCATCGCCCGGTGCCGATGGACATCGTC
>DATGZW010000273.1:0-9006 GCA_035297005.1 Patescibacteria group bacterium | reverse complement strand
AGAGGAGATTCCGGGCGCCAAGAAGCCGGGCAAGGACGGCAAGGCCGCCGCCCCCGCCGCCGCTCCTGTCGGGCCGTCGCCCAAGGAATTGCGTCAGGCCACCCTGGATTCGATCCGTGCGCTGATGATGATCCGCATCTATCGCGTGCGTGGTCATCTGGAAGCCACCCTCGACCCGTTGGGCCTGCATAAGATCGAGCCGCATCCCGAGCTTGATTACCGCTCTTACGGCTTCGTCGAGGCTGATCTCGACCGCGAGATCTTCATCGACCACGTGCTGGGGCTGGAGACGGCGACGCTGCGCCAGATTCTCCGCATTCTCAAGCAGACCTATTGCGGCACCATCGGTGTCGAGTTCATGCATATTCAGGATCCCGAGCAGAAGGCCTGGATTCAGAAGCGCATCGAATCGGTCCGCAATCACACCGATTTCACCGAGCGCGGCAAGAAGGCCATCCTGGAGCGTCTGACCGAAGCCGAGGGCTTCGAGCGTTTCCTGCAGATGAAGTACACCGGCACCAAGCGCTTCGGCATCGAAGGCGGCGAGTCGACCATTCCCGCGCTCGAACAGATCCTCAAGCGCGGCAGCCAGTTGGGCGTCAAGGACGTGGTGTTGGGCATGGCCCATCGCGGCCGCCTGAACATCCTGACCAACTTCATGAAGAAGCCGTACACGGCGCTGTTCTCTGAATTCCAGGGCAATCCGGCGACGCCGGAAGACTATCAGGGGTCGGGCGACGTCAAGTACCACCTGGGCACTTCGGCCGATCGCGACTTCGACGGCAACATCGTCCATCTGTCGCTGACCGCCAACCCGTCGCACCTCGAAGTGGTCGATCCGGTGGTGCTGGGCAAGGTGCGCGCCAAGCAGACGCAGCGCAAGGACACCGAACGTTCCACGGTCATGGGCCTGCTGATCCACGGCGACGCCGCCTTCGCCGGCCAGGGCGTGGTGCATGAATGCTTCGCCATGAGCCAGCTCAAGGGCTACTCGACCGGCGGCACCATCCACGTCGTCATCAACAATCAGATCGGCTTCACCACCGCGCCGCAATATTCGCGCTCTGGCCCGTACTGCACCGATGTCGCCAAGATGGTTCAGGCGCCGATCCTGCACGTCAACGCCGACGACGCCGAAGCGGTCATCCATGTCGCCCGCATCGCCGCCGAGTTCCGCCAGGAATTCAAGGCCGACGTGGTCATCGACTTGGTTTGCTATCGCCGCCACGGCCACAACGAAAGCGACGAGCCGGCTTTCACCCAGCCGCTGATGTATCGCAAGATCGCGTCGCATCCGACCACTCGCCAGATTTACGCCACTCAGTTGATCAAGGAAGGCGTCATCACCGCCGAGGAAGGCGCTCAGATGGTCGCCGATTTCCAAGCCAAGCTGGAAATCGATTTCGACGCCGCCAAGTCCTATAAGGTCAATAAGGCCGATTGGCTGGAAGGCAAGTGGGCCGGTCTGGGCGCGCTGACCGAGGAAGAGGAGATGCGCGAGGAGCGCACCGACGTTTCCTTCGAGTTGTTGCAGGAAGTCGGCCAGGGGATTGCCAAGATTCCCGAGGGCGTGGTGGTCAACCGCAAGATCGTCCGCCAGTTGGAAGCCAAGCAGCAGATGCTGAAGAGCGGCAACTGCTTCGATTGGGCGACCGCCGAGGCTCTGGCTTTCGGCACCCTGGTCGCCGAGGGCACGCCGGTCCGTCTGTCCGGTCAGGATTGCGGCCGCGGCACCTTCTCGCAGCGCCATTCGGTGCTGGTCGATCAGGAGACCGAGGCCCGCTACGTCCCCCTCAACAACATCCGTCCCGATCAGGCTCATTACGAGGTCATCGACTCGCTGCTGTCGGAAGAGGGCGTGCTTGGTTACGAATACGGCTATTCGCTGTCCGAGCCCAATGGCTTGACCCTGTGGGAAGGCCAGTTCGGCGACTTCGCCAACGGCGCGCAGGTCATCATCGACCAGTTCATCTCGTCGGGCGAGGCTAAATGGCTGCGCATGTCGGGTCTGGTCATGCTGCTGCCGCACGGCTTCGAAGGCCAAGGCCCCGAGCATAGCTCGGCCCGGTGGGAGCGTTATCTGCAGCAGTCCGCCGAAGACAATTGGCAGGTCTGCAACTTCACCACCCCGGCCAACTACTTCCACGCCCTGCGCCGTCAGGTCCGCCGCAACTTCCGCAAGCCGCTGGTGGTGATGACTCCCAAGTCGTTGCTGCGCCACAAGCTGGCGGTCAGCACCTTGGCCGAAATGGGTCCGGGGTCGCGCTTCCATCGCGTGTTGCCGGAAACCCAGACGCTGGCCGCCGACGAGACCATCCGCCGCATCGTGCTGTGCTCGGGCAAGGTCTATTACGACCTGTTCGAGGAGCGCGCCAAGCGCGGCCTGGACGATGTCGCCATCGTGCGTGTCGAGCAGCTGTATCCGTGGCCGAAGGAAACGGTCATGAAGCAGATTGCCCGCTATCCCAACGCCGAAGTGGTGTGGTGCCAGGAAGAGCCGGCCAATATGGGGCCGTGGACCTTTGTCGATCGCCGTATCGACTTCATCCTTGAGGAGCTTCAGCAGAAGCACCGCAAGGCCTATTACGTGGGCCGTAAGGCGGCGGCGTCGCCGGCCACCGGTCTGCATAAGAACCATGTCTACGAACAGGCATTGTTGGTCGATCAGGCGCTGACCGGGGCGTTGTTCACGTTGCCCCAGCCGTTCCGCCGCATCACCAAGATGTCCAAAATTCAGAATCCGAAATAGGTCAAGGCGAGGGAGTCCAATGAGCACTCAAATCGTTGTGCCCGCTCTGGGCGAGTCCGTTAGCGAAGCGACCATCGCCAAGTGGTTCAAGCAGGTCGGTGACATAGTTGCCGCCGATGAGCCGATCGTCGAGCTGGAAACCGACAAGGTCACCGTCGAGGTGCCCGCGCCGTCAGCCGGTACGCTGTCCGAAATCCTGGTCGAAACCGGCGCCACCGTCGGTGTCGGGGCTGTCCTCGGCGTGATCGGGGCCGCTGGCGCCGCCGCTGCGGTGAAGCCCGCCGCCGTTGCCGCCGTCAAGGTGCCCGAACTGGCCGTTGCCGCTCCGGCGGCTGTCGGCGGTCATCCTCCGGCCCCCTCGGCGCGCAAGCTGATCGAGGAAAACAGCCTCGACGCCGCCGCCATCTCCGGCACCGGCAAGGACGGCCGCATCACCAAGGGCGATGTGCTGTCGACCCTGGAGAAGCCCGCCGCCGCTCCGGCCCCGGTGGCTGCCGCCCCGGCGGCGCCGCGCGCCCCCGATGTGCGTGAGCAGCGTGTCAAGATGACCCGCCTGCGCAAGCGCATCGCCGAGCGTCTGAAGGAAGCGCAGAACACCGCCGCCATGCTGACCACTTTCAACGAAGTGGACATGACGGCGCTGAACGCCCTGCGCAGCCAGTACAAAGACGCCTTCGAAAAGAAGCACGGCACCAAGTTGGGCTTCATGTCCTTCTTCGTGAAGGCCTGCGTCACCGCTTTGAAAGAGTGGCCGGCGGTCAACGGCGAAATCGTCGGCGACGAGCTGGTCTACAAGAACTTCTACGACATCGGTGTCGCCGTCGGCACGCCGAGCGGTCTGGTGGTTCCTGTGGTGCGCGAAGCCGATAAGCTGTCCTTCGCCGGGGTCGAATCGACCATCGCCGGCTATGGCAAGAAGGCGCGTGACGGCAAGCTGACCATCGACGAGATGACCGGCGGCACCTTCACCATCTCGAACGGCGGCGTCTACGGCTCGCTGATGAGCACGCCGATCCTCAACACCCCGCAATCGGCCATCCTCGGCATGCACAAGACCATGCTGCGTCCGATGGTCATGGCCGATGGCAGCATCCAGGCGCGTCCGATGATGTATCTGGCGCTGTCCTATGACCACCGCATCATCGACGGCCGCGAAGCGGTGTCGTTCCTGGTGCGCGTCAAGGAATGCATCGAGGATCCGCAGCGCATCCTGCTCGATATGTAAGTTGCGAGCACCGGCCTCGTCCCCCTGGGACGGGGCCGGTTTTCCTTCCGGGCGGAGGGAACTGGGCCTTTAGTCTTTCGAGGGTTTGATATGAGCGAGAATAATTTCGACGTCGTCGTCGTCGGCGGTGGTCCCGGTGGCTATGTCGCCGCCATCCGTGCGGCCCAGCTGGGCCTCAAGACCGCTTGCGTGGAATCGCGCGGCTCCTTGGGCGGCACCTGCCTGAACGTCGGCTGCATCCCCTCCAAGGCGCTGTTGCAGTCGTCGCACCACTTCGCCGCCGCCCAGCATGAATTCGCCCATCACGGCATCAAGTTCAGCAAGCTGGAAGTCGATCTGGCCGCCATGATGGCGCGCAAGGACAAGGTCGTCTCGGGCCTGACCAAGGGCATCGAAGGCCTGTTCAAGAAGAACAAGGTGACCTACATCGTCGGCGCTGGCCGCCTGACCGCGCCCGGCACCATCGCCGTGACCGGCAAGGACGGCGAGCAGACGATCACCGCCAAGAGCATCATCATCGCCACCGGCTCGGAAGTCACCCCGCTGCCGGGCGTCGAGATCGACGAGAAGCACATCATCTCCTCGACCGGGGCGCTGGCCCTGGGCGCGGTGCCGAAGCACATGGTGGTCATCGGCGCCGGCGTCATCGGGTTGGAGCTGGGGTCTGTGTGGCGCCGTCTGGGTGCCGAAGTCACCGTGGTCGAGTTCCTCGACCGCGCGCTGCCGCTGAACGACGGCGAAGTGTCCAAGCAGATGCAGCGCATCCTGGAAAAGCAGGGCATCAAGTTCAAGATGGGCACCAAGGTGACCGCCGCCAAGTCGCACAAGGGCGAAGTCACGCTGACCCTGGAACCCGCCAAGGGCGGTGCCGCCGAAGAGATGAAGGCCGATTCGGTGCTGGTCGCCATCGGCCGCCGTCCCTTCACCAACGGCCTGGGGCTGAGCGAGCTGGGCGTCGAGATCGACAACCGCGGCTTCGTCAAGGTTGACGGCCATTTCCGCACCAACGTCCCCGGCATCTATGCCATCGGCGACGTCATCGGCGGCGCGATGCTGGCTCACAAGGCCGAGGAAGAAGGCGTCGCCATCGCCGAAATCCTGGCCGGTCAGGCCGGTCATGTGAACTACGACGTCATCCCGGCGGTGGTCTACACCCACCCGGAAGTGGCCTCGGTCGGCCGCACCGAAGAGCAGTTGAAGGCCGACGGGGTCGCCTATAAGTCGGGCAAATTCCCCTTCATGGCCAACAGCCGCGCCCGCGCCATCGACGACGCCGACGGCTTCGTCAAGATCCTCGCCGACGCCAAGACCGACCGCATCCTGGGCGCCCACATCATCGGCCCGATGGCCGGCGATCTGATCGCCGAAGTGGTCATGGGCATGGAATTCGGCGCGGCGGCGGAAGACATCGCCCGCACCTGCCACGCCCATCCGGGCCTGGGCGAAGCGGTCAAGGAAGCCGCCTTGGCCGTGGACGCGCGGGCTATTCATATGTGAGGAAAGCTTCCGCAGCGCATTGCTGGGGATGAGGTGAAGGGGGCGGTCCGCGAGGGTCGCCCTTTTTTTGTGGTGGCGGTGGGCGGCGTGATGGAGGCTATCAGTGGACGAGTGAACGGCTGCGGGCCAGAACGGTTATTTCCGAATATAGGCAACGACGGCAGCGCCAGGAAATATATGGCATGTGAAGGCGGTCGAAATTATTTATCCTTGCTAAAGTGTTGACCATAAGCCAGTTATCGATTTACGGTTGTGTCGTCAATCGCAAGACGGGATCCCGACATGACGGTCGAGGCTCAGCAAAATAAAACAGATCACCCATGTTTTACGCAACCAGAAGATGCATCTGTCAAAGTATGGAGATATATGGATCTTGCCAAGTTTATATGGACGCTAGAAAACCAAAAACTGTACATGTCGCGCTTAGATATGCTCAGCGACCCTCATGAAGGGTCAACGCCAAAGCTGATGGCAAAATTGAGAGACCACCAATTTCATGCGCTCGGTGCAGATCAATTGGTCGTCGATATGCCACGAATTAACCAACGGGTTGCTAGGTCAACTTACGTAAATTGCTGGCACATGGGAAATGCCGAATCAGAAGCGATGTGGCGCCTATATTGCCCGGGGGAAAACGGGGTTGCGATTCAAACGACCTACAGCAGTCTCGTAAACTCAATATCAGCTGACAAGTATTGTTATATTGGGGCTGTTACGTACATTGATTATGAATCCCAAGCGTTTCCGCATGGAAATTTGTACTACGCATCGATGCACAAAAGATTGTCTTTTGAACACGAACGTGAAATACGCCTTGTTAAAATTATGTCAGAATACTGTGGTCTGCAATCTGGCGACGGACCTGGTGGAATAACAATCGACTGGCCGTTGGAAACGGCCGCACATGCTATTTTTGTAAACCCTTATGCACCGGCCTATTACTATGAGGTCGTACAATCTGTGGTGAAACGGATCGCGACAAACTTAGAAAACCGTGTTTTCTGGTCGCAGATGAAGGCATCACCTGTATATTAATATTCAGTCGCGGCAATAAGCCGGATTTTGCCTATTGCCGCCAATTCCCCCATCCCACCCCCTCCTCGACATTCCCCGCGTCACCCCCTAAAGTGCGCCTCCCTGCCTCCTGATCCGCGAGCCGCTGTGTCCGTCCGCCGCCGCCTTCGACGATTGACGCCGTGAAGCGCACGGTGCTGACGCTCTGCGCCGCCTGAAGTCTGTCGAACTGGAATCGGCCATAATGGCGGACCGCCGCTTGAGGACACGATCAAAGGCAAGGTGACCGCCAAGCTCAGGTCGGCCGCCGTCAAAATAGCGCTTCGCTATCTGGTCAAGGCCGGTATGGTCACGGCGGACATTCTCGCCCCCGAGGTCATGATCCTGGCGGGCATAGCGATTGAAGTCGCCGACGCGGCCTACCCCTATGTCAAAGCCTACTTTGATCCACCGCAGACCCTTGAGGAATTACAGCAGGCTGCCAATTCTCCGGAAAGCGGCTATGAAATTCACCATATCGTCGAACAGGCGACGGCGTCACCGGATGGTGCCGAGGACGCACAAATCGATAGCCCAGAGAATTTGGTGCGTATTCCGACTGCAAAGCACTGGGACCTCAACAGGTGGTATGAGAGAGAAAATGAAGAATTTGGCGGGCTGAGCCCGCGAGACTATTGCAAGGGGAAAAGTTGGGAAGAACGCCAGAGGGTTGGCCTGGAAGGGCTGCGCGAGATAGGAGTGCTGACGCCATGAGTGACGATGATGATGATGGTTTCCATGTGAGGACCATTGAGGAGCTACATCAGATAAGAGATCAGGCTCTCATCGAGAGTGCCAAAGAGCTGGAAAAATACGACCTTCCATCGATGTGTATTGATGACATGATGGCTTTGTTCGAGCATGCCTGTATGGAGCAGTACGACACATATGTTGATGACGACTTAAAAAAATATAATATAAATTACAATATTATGATCGCCGTAAACGACGAGCTGAAGGCTCGGGGCGTGCAGGCGCGCCTCTCCCTTCTGCGCTTCTTTGATCACCCCAATCTCCAGGTTCGCGTTAAGGCCGCGACTTTAACTTATCGCGTGGCACCGGAGGCCGCACGGCGCTGTCTGGACGATATCGCCAAGGCTGGTTTCCCGGATCAGTCGCTGGCTGCTGGAATGACTCTTCGGGCGATCGACAACGGCACATCAATGTTGACCTGACTGGAGTGACGAGGGAGGGCTCCGATTGTGAGTTCCCACCCCCTCCTCGACATTCCCCGCGTCTCCCCCTAAAGTGCGGCTCCCTGCCTCCTGATCCGCGAGCCGCTGTGTCCGTCCGCCGCCGCCTTCGACGATTGACGCCGTGAAGCGCACGGTGCTGACGCTCTGCGCCGCTGAGGGGTTGACCTTGATCGGCGTGTTTGCCTTCCCCGCTTTGGTCCCCAGTTTCCGCGCCGCCTGGAGTCTGTCGAACACCGATGCCGGGTGGATCGCCGGGATTTACTTCGCCGGCTATGCGGTGGCGGTGCCGGCCTTGACCAGCCTGACCGACCGCATCGACGCCAAGCGGGTGTTCATGGCCGGAGCCGCCATCTGCACAATCGCTGCCCTCGGCTTTGCCCTGTTCGCTCAAGGATTATGGACGGCGATGCTGTTCCGCTTCCTCGGTGGCGTCGGGCTGGCCGGGGTGTATATGCCGGGGCTGAAGGCGCTGGTGGACCGCGTCAGCGGATCCGGGCAGGCGCGGGCGATGTCCTATTACACCGCCAGCTTCAGCATGGGCACCATGCTGTCCTTCGCCGTGGTCGGCGAGGCGGCGCGCTGGCTCAACTGGCAAGGCGCTTTCGCCCTGTCGGCGGCGGCTTCGGCGGCGGGGCTGGCGCTGGCGGCAACCTTGCCACCCTCCACACCGCATCCGGCAACCATCGCCACCGGGGCATTGCTCGATTTCCGCCCGGTGCTGCGCAATCGCGCCGCCATGGGCTACATCCTCGGCTACACGTGCCATATGTGGGAGCTGTTCTCGTTCCGCGCCTGGGTGGTCGCCTTCCTGGTCTTCGCCCAAGGGCGCGACGGCGCTGCGGTGCATTGGTCGCCGACCACGGTGGCGACGGTCTGCTCGCTGGTCGCCATGCTGGCCAGCTTGGGCGGCGCGGATTTGGCCCTGCGCTTCGACCGCCGCCGGCTCTGTGCCGGAGCCATGCTGGCCTCGGGCGGAGCGGCGCTGCTGCTCGGCTTCACCGCCGCTTTGCCCTATTGGGCGGCAGCGGTGGCGGCGGTGCTCTATACCGGGCTGGTGCAAATCGACTCCGCGGCGCTGACCACCGGGGCCATGCTGGAGGCCGATCCGGCGCGGCGCGGCTCCACCGTTGCCCTGCATTCATTGCTCGGCTTCGCCTCGGCGTTCTTCGGCCCGCTGGCCTTGGGTGCGGTGCTCGATAGCGTCGGCGGCGGCAAAAGCGTGCTGTCCTGGGGATTGGCCTTCGCCGGCATGGGCGTGGTCGGGTTGTTGGGGCCATTGGCTTTGA
>DATGZW010000272.1:0-8405 GCA_035297005.1 Patescibacteria group bacterium | reverse complement strand
TCGCCGAGGCGCACCAGCAAGCCGACGCCGCCCAAGCCGACGCCGATCGCGCCGCCGCCGATGTCAAACGTTACGAGATGTTGTTTCAGAATGCCGTGGCCTCACGCCAGCGCCTGGATCAGGCGATTGCCGACGCCCGCTCGACCGCTGCCCGCTGGCGGGCCGCGCAACTGGCGGCGACCGCCGCCGAGGCGCAGACTCTGCAAGCCCAGGCCAAGTTGGACGATGCCCACGCCGCGCCCCAGCGCCTGTCGATGAAGGACGCGCAGTTGGCCGTCACCCAAGCCCAGGCCGCTCAGGCGGCGGCGGCGGTGCAGACCGCCGAGCTGACCCTGTCCTACACCAAAATCTTCGCCCCTCAGGCGGGACGCATGACGCGGCGTGCCGTGCAGCAAGGCGATGTGGTGCAGCCCAATCAGATCCTGGCGGCGCTGGTCGTCGATCCGCCCTGGGTGGTGGCCAATTTCAAGGAAACCCAACTGACTCGCATGAAGCCGGGGCAGGCGGTGACGCTGAAGGTCGATGCCTTCCCCGGCCATCATTTCAGCGGCAAGGTGCAAAGCATCCAAGCCGGAACCGGGGCGCGGTTCTCGCTGCTGCCGGCGGAAAATGCCACCGGGAATTATGTCAAAGTGGTCCAGCGGGTGCCGGTGAAGATCGTCTTCGACAGCTTGGCCGACGGCATGGTGCATCAATTGGCGCCGGGCCTGTCGGTGGTTCCCGACGTCGATGTCGGAACCGATCCGGACCCGAAATAATGCCGGCGCAGCAAGGCGAAGGCGGCTTCAGCAAGGCCGGAGTCAACCCTTGGCTGGTGGCCCCGGTGGTCGCCCTGGCGGCGTTCATGGAGGTGCTCGACATCTCCATCGCCAATGTCTCGCTGCAACATATCGCCGGTGATTTATCGGCTAGCCAGGACGAGTCGACCTGGGTGCTGACCTCCTATCTGGTCACCAACGCCATCATCCTGCCGGTGTCGGGCTGGCTGTCCTCGGTGATGGGGCGCAAGCGGTTCTTCCTGGCCTGTATCGCCGGGTTCTCGGCCAGTTCGCTGCTGTGCGGTCTGGCCCCCAGCCTGGGGCTGCTGATTGTCTTCCGCGCCATCCAAGGACTGACCGGCGGAGGCCTGCAACCCAGCGCCCAAGCCATCCTGGCCGATACCTTTCCGCCCCGGCAACGAGGCATGGCCTTCGCCCTGTACGGCATGGCGGTGGTGTTCGCCCCGGCCATCGGCCCGACCTTGGGCGGCTGGATCACCGACACCGTCAGTTGGCGCTGGGTGTTCCTGCTCAACGTGCCGGTCGGTATCGTGCTGACCATGCTGGTCACCGCCATGGTCGAGGATCCGCCGGCCCTGGTCAAAGCCCGGCTGGAAAAGCTGAAACAAGGCTTCCGCATCGATTATTTCGGCTTCGCCTTCCTGACCTTGGGACTGGGGCTGTTGCAGGTGGTGCTCGACAAGGGCGAGTTGGACGACTGGTTTTCCTCGCCGTTCATCCTCTGGACCAGCATCGCCTCGGGCGTCAGCCTGGTGACCTTCGTGCTGTGGGAGTTGGGGCAGGACGACCCCATCGTCGATCTGCACCTGCTGCTGGAACGCAATTTCGGCGTCGCCAATCTGCTGATGTTCATGCTCGGCTTCATCCTGCTGGGCAGCACCGTGCTGCTGCCCGAACTGGTGCAGCGGCTGATGGGCTATACGGCGACCCAAGCCGGTCTTGTCATCACGCCGGGCGGCTTCGCCATCATCTTGATCATGCCGTTGGTCGGCAAGGCGATCTCGGTCATCGACAGCCGCCACCTGATTGCCCTGGGGCTAGTGATCAGCGCCGTGGCGCTTTACAACATGACCGGTTTCAACCTCCAGACCGACTACGCAACGTTCATGTGGGCGCGCGTTTATCAGGCCCTGGGGCTGTCGTTGCTGTTCATTCCGATCAACACCGCCGCCTATCGCGGCATTCCCTCCGACAAAAGCAGCGCCGCCTCGGCTTTGATCAACGTGTCGCGCAATCTGGGCGGCAGCTTCGGCATCTCGCTGGTGACCACCCTGCTGAGCCGCCAGAGTCAGACTCACCAAACCGTGCTGGCGGCCCATGCGACGCCCTATGACCCCGCCTATGCCGCCACCATCGGCGGCTTGACCGAGCGTTTCCACAGTCACGGCGGCAGCGTCGCCGAGGCCGCCATCCATGCGGCTGGAGAAGTCTCCGGCATGATTGCCGAGCAGGCGCTGATGCAGGCCTTCATCGATGATTTCCGCCTGCTGGCCGTGGTGTTTTTCCTGCTGATCCCGGTGGTCTACATCATGCGCCGGGCTGCGCCGCATGGACCGCCCGCCGCCCATTAAACGCCTGTCAAGCGAAGGCCGTCGTTTCCACACGCTATAGTTTGCGGCATACTCAAGAGCTATGACAAAAAGGGGACCCCCTCTGGTGCCGACCCCTATTGATCCGTTTCCCGCTCAGCCGGCCGCAAAGCGCCGACTGTCCTTGCGTATGACCTTGGTTGGACTGGTGGCGTTGCTGCTGCTGGTCGAAGCCTCGGCCTTTGCCCAGCGCCTGAGCGACGCCTGGAGCGAATACCGCACCGCCCAACGCATATCGGTACTGGCTGGCTTGTCGGACGACTTGCTGCGGGTCAGCCAGAATCTGGGGTTCGAGCGTGGACGAGTCAGCATCGTGCTGCATGCCCACAACACAGTCGACGATGTCAGCCGCGCCTTCATCGCCAGCCATCGTCAGAGCGGCGCCGCCGAATTGACCACCGCCGCAGCCTTGATGCCGCCGGAGTTGAACCCGCCGCTGCAGGCCATGCTCGATGCGGTTCGCCGCCTGGATGCCCAACGCGCCGAAATCGATCGTCAGGCACTGCTGCCCTTGCCCCAGCGCGATGCCGCCACCGCCACCGGCTGGCTGGACGCCGCCACTGCCGCCCTCCAACAGGTCGAGGCCTTGCAGTTCGCCCTGGTCCAGCAGGTTGCCAATGGCGGCGGAGATTTCGCCCGGCAGTCCAATCTCAAACTGCGCGCCCTGCAGCTCCGCGATGATGCCGGTCTCGAAACCACTTTGCTGGCCTTGCAGATCGGCCATGACGGCCCCGTCGATATTGCTTTGCGGCTGCGTTTGGCCGGCTTGCGCGGTCGCATCGACGCCAACTGGCAAGCGGTGCGGCAAGACGCCGACATGGCCGCCGACCCCCGTCTGAGTGCCGCCGTGGAGGCGCTGGACCGGCAGCTTTTCGTCATCCTGCGCCCGCTGGAGGATCGCCTGCTGGCCGACGATCAGGAGCGCGCCCGCTGGCATACCGCCGATTATCTGACCACCGCGACCTTGTCGATGAACGCCGCGATGGAACTGGGCGAAATCGCCATCCAACGTTCGGCCCATCTGGTCGCCGCGCATCAAGATCATGCCCGCCACATGCTGTGGGTAATCGGCGGGCAGCTCGCCATGGGGCTGGCGCTTGGCCTTGCCGTGATCCTGGTTACGCTACACCGCGTCGTTTATCCGCTGAAGCGGTTGACCGTGACGTTGCGCGATCTTGACCAAGGGCGCTTCGACACCGACCTGCCCTTTGGCCGCCGCCGTGACGAAATCGGCGACTGCGCACGCGCCCTGCGGGCCTTCCGCGATTCGGTGCGCAGCCGCCGCGATGTCGACGAGGCGCTGTCCGCCGAGCATCTGCGTAACGACCTGATTCTGGCCGCCGCCGGCGACGGTATTTGCAGCGTCGATACCGCCGGACGGATCGAAACCCTCAACCCCGCCGGCACCCGAATCCTCGGCTGGAGCGCCGCCGAGGTCTTGGGCCAACAACTGCACGATTTGGTCCATCATAGCCGAGAGACCGGCGGGCTGATCGCAGCCACGGATAGCCCGCTGTCTCATACTCTGGCCGACCACCAGCCCCGCCACCTTGATACCGAGGTGTTCTGGCACCGCAACGGTACCTGTTTCCCGGTCGAATATACCGTCACGCCACGCCTGGAGGGCTCCGTCTGCCGGGGCGCGGTGGTCGTTTTCCGCAACATCGCCGCCCGCCGCAAGGACGAGGACGCCCTGCGGCTGTACAAGGCCATGGTCGAACAGGCTTGCGATCCGATCCAATGCATCGACCCCCAGGCGGGGTTCCGCAACGTCGTCGTCAACGCCGCCGCCGCCAAGCATTTCGCCCTGCCGCCGGCGCAGCTATTGACCATGGGCATGGCCGATCTGGATCTCACTTTCGACGACGAGGCTCCGGCGCGCCTGCGGACGCGGTTGCAGCGCGATGGTTCGATGCTGCTGGAAACCCTGCATCGCTGCGGCGAGCGCGGTTCGGTGCCGGTGGAAGTCAACATTTCGCCGCTGTGTTTCGACGGCCACGACTACTGGATCGCCACCGTCCGCGACATGAGCGAACGCCGCGCCGCCGAGGAAATCGTCGATGTCCTACGCCGCCGCCTGGATTTTCTGGTCAATGCCAGTCCGTCGATCATCTATGCCTGCGAGTTGGCGGGCGATTTCGATGCCAGCTTCTGCAGCGAAGGCATCAGCCAGTTCGGCTATAGCCCCATGGAACCGTTGGCCGAACGGGATTGGTGGGTCGATCACATTCACCCCGACGACCGCGAGCGGGTGATCGCCGAATACCGCAGCCTGCCGGAGGCGGAACGGTTGGAGCGCACCTATCGCATGCGCGCCGCCGACGGCAGCTGGCGTTGGGTCATCGACCGCATCTCGGTGGTGCGGGACGCGCAACAGCAACCGGTCGAATTCGTCGGCGCCATCACCGACATCACCCCCTTGAAGCTGGCCGAAGCCCAGCTGGCGGTGGCCCGCAGCAAGCTGGAAGCGGTGCTGGACGCCATCCCCGATATCATGCTGCAACTCGACGCCGAGGATCGTTGCGTCGATTTCAATGTCCCCGATGCCTCGGTGATGACCGAACTGCCCGGCAATTTCCTTGGCGCCACCATCGAAGAGGTTCTGCCCGCCGCCGAATCGGTAACCCTCAAAACCCAGGCCGCCGCCGTGCGCCGCGACGGCAAATTGCGCAGCGTCGAATTCGACTATGCCGGCCCTGGACCTTTGCGCCGCCTGGAAATCCGTCTGGCGCCGCTGGCCGAAAGCGGCTTGCTGGCGATCATCCGCGACGTCACCGCGCGACGCCGCGCCGAACGCCAGGCGCGCGACCAGTTGTCGTTCCTGGGAACCCTGATCGACACCATCCCCAACGGCATCTTTTGGCGCGACACCAAGGGCGTATTCCTGGGATGCAACGCCATGTACGGCCAGATGATCGGCCGCAAAGCCACGGATATCTCGGGCAAGACCCTGCGCACCGTCTATCCCGACGAAAACGCCGCGATTTACGAAGCCGCCGACCGCGAGTTGTTGGACCAGGGAACTGCGCAATTCTATGAGGGCAAGGTCCGCAATGCCGCCGGCAAAGAGCTGCCGGTGCTGTTTTCCAAGGCGGTCTTCCGCGATGACGACGGACGGCCAGCCGGCATCGTCGGCGCCATGGTCGACATCACGGAACGCAAGCGCAACGAAGCGCTGCTGGAAACCATCAACTGGCTACAAACGCAGTTCATCACCGCCAGCGAGCAAAGCCTGCTGTTCCAAGGACTTCTCGAACGGTTGCTGGCGCTCAGCGGCAGCCGGCTGGGGGTGTTGATCGAAATCGTCCAGGGCGAAGATGGCGCAGCGTTGCCGCGCCCTGTCGCCCAGTGCGACCTGCGCCCCGACGGCATCGATAAATCGGCTGTTTTCCGCCAGTTCCAAAGCCTGTATGAGGTGGTTCTGGACAGCAACGCGCCGATGATTTCCAACGATCCTGCGCATGATCCGCGCACTGTGGCGATGCCGGGCGAACTGCCCCCGCTCGATTGCTTCCTGGGCATTCCCTTTGAATCCGGCGGTCAATTGGTCGGTTTGGTCGGGCTGGCCAACCGTGCCGGTGGCTATGACGAGGCGATGATCGCCTTCCTGCGCCCGCTGACCGCCACCTGCGGCGCCATACTGGGTGCGCATCTCAGCGATTTACGCCGCCGCGCCTATGAACGCCAGTTGGCCGACACCAAAACTCAACTCCAAACGCAGGCGACAGAATTGGCCCGCTCCAACGCTGAATTGGAGAGCTTCGCCTATGTCGCCTCGCATGATTTGCGCCAGCCGTTGCGCATGGTCAGCAGCTATGTGAGCCTGCTGGAGCGCCGCTACGACGCCCTGCTCGACGATGACGGGCGCGAATTCATCGCCTTCGCCCGCGACGGCGCTCAGCGCATGGACCGTATGATCGTCGATTTGCTGGAATATTCGCGCATCGGCCGCCTGACCCGACCGATGGAGACCGTCGCTTTGGCCGACGCCGTCGCCGAAGCCATGCTCTATCTGGAAATCACCGCCGAGGAATGCCACGCCCACATCGTCGCCGAGGGGCCATTGCCGGAAATCGTCGGCGACCGCATCGAACTGGTCCGCCTGTTCCAGAATTTGGTCGGTAACGCCTTGAAATACCGTGCCGACGACCGCGCTCCCGAGGTGCTGATCCACGCCACACGCAGCGAGGCCGAATGGATCGTTTCGGTCAGGGACAATGGAATCGGCATCGCCCCGGAAAGCTTTGACCGAGTCTTCGGCATTTTTCAGCGTCTGCATGGCCGTGAACGCTATGATGGAACAGGAATTGGGCTAGCGGTCTGCAAGAAAATCGTTGAACATCACGGCGGTCGTATCTGGCTTGAGTCGACGCCGGGACTTGGTAGCGAATTTTTCGTCGCCTTTCCCGATGATTGCCTGCGGGAGGCAAAATGAGCACCGAGGAGACCTCTCCTTTTGATATTCTGCTGGTCGAAGACGAGGCAGCCGACGCCTGTTTGGTCAAACTCGCCCTGCGCGAAGTTGCCCAACCGTCACGGCTGCACCATGTTCTCGACGGCTCGGAAGCGCTGGCCTTCCTGCGCAAGCAGGAACCGCGCTATGCCGACGTGCCCCGCCCCCGCTTGGTTTTACTCGACCTCAATATGCCACGCATGAACGGGCGGGAGTTCCTGCAACGTTTGCGTACCGAGGAAACACGGTTTATCGATATCCCGGTTGTCGTTTTTTCCACTTCGGAATATGAGAGGGACAAGGAAAGCTGTTACGCTCTTGGGGCCAACGACTTCGTCACCAAGCCTGTCGATATCGACGAGTTTATTGCCGCGGTCAAAGGTATCGGTCAGCGCTGGTTCCCCACTGGCGCCAACGACCGCAAGGGCGTTTAAGCCTGACGACGGCATAAGACAGGGAGACTGGGGAAATGATGAACACCCGCCCGTTCCAGATTCTTCTGGTCGAGGACGACCCTGGCGATGCGTGCCTGGCCCGAACCGCGATTCGTGAAGCCAAAGTCGTGTGCGCCGTCCATCACGTCGCCGATGGCGAGGAGGCGATCGCCTTCCTGACCCGCAGCAGCCCCCGCCACCAAGAGGCGCCGCGCCCCGATTTAGTGCTGCTCGACCTCAACATGCCCGGCCGCGACGGCCGTCAGGTTCTGTCGCAGATCAAGACCGACCCCGCGCTAAAGGATATTCCGGTGGTGGTTCTGACCACCTCGGACGCCGCCGCCGATATTCAGTCCTGCTATCGGGCCGGAGCGAACAGCTTCGTCACCAAGCCGGTCGATCTCGACGGCTTTCTGCGCGCCATGCGCTCGATCGAAGAGTATTGGTTTGCCGTCGTCCGCCTGCCCACCTAAGCCGGCGGTGGTTTAAACGGCCGGATCGGAATTCGGCGGCCGGTCATCAAGATCGGCACGCGCCACCTTGGCCAAGGTGAAGCAGAAGCGGCTGCCTTCAGCCAAGGCCTCCACCCAAATCCGCCCGCCATGCGCCTGTACCACGGCGCGGCAAATGGCCAAGCCCAACCCGGTCGAATTGGGGGCCGAGGTTCCCAGCCGCTCGAAGGCCTCGAACGCCTTGGCGGCCAGAGCCGGTTCCACGCCCTTGCCATTGTCGATGACAACAAACCGCCACGCCGGTCCCTCATCCTCGACTTGCACCACGATATGCGGCACCCGATCGGGGTGGCGATGGCGGATGGCGTTGTCGATCAATTGCTGGAACACGTTGACCAACATCGCCTCGTCGGCCAGCACCTGGGGCAACTCGCCGAAATCAACACGGGTTCCTGTCGCCTCAATGGACAGCAACAGCCGGTCCATGGCTTGGCGCACCACCGCTTCGACCGATACCGGGTGGGGATCGGGCTCTTCGGCCAACACGCTGGCATAGCGCTGAAAATCGCGTAGCAACGCCTTCAGCCGCACGCCGCCGTTTTCGACGAAGCTCAGCCAACTGTCCATTTCGGGGTCGAGATCGGTCAACTTGCGCCGGATCATCTGCGAATAGCTGACGATCGGGCGCACCGGCTCTT
>DATGZW010000271.1:0-8542 GCA_035297005.1 Patescibacteria group bacterium | reverse complement strand
CCTCGTCAGCGCATAGACGATGCCGCTGCCCGGAAGCTCCGCCAGATGCTCGGCCAGCCAGGCGTAGCGATGCGCCCGGCTCGGCAGGCGGATGGTTTGCAGACACAGCGTATCGCGCGCCAGCGGGCCACGAATGACCCGTGTGGCCTCGCCCAACTGTGCCTGCACATCGGCGACGACGCGGTCGTTGGCGGTCGCCGTGGTCGCCAGCACCGCCACGCCAGCGGGCAAGCGGTCGGCCAACAGGCGGCGGATACGTTGGTAGTCGGGGCGAAAATCGTGGCCCCAGTCGGAGATGCAATGCGCCTCATCGACAACGAACAGTTCGATACGCTTGAGCGCCGAGGCCAGATAGCGGCCAAGGAAGCCCTCGCTGGCCAGCTTTTCCGGTGACACCAGCAGGATATCGATGCGGTCGGCGGCCAAAGCGGCGGCTACCGCGCTCCACTGGTCCTCGTTCTCGCTGTTGATGGTGGCGGCGCGCAGGCCCAAGCCTTCGGCGGCGCGCATCTGGTCGCGCATCAACGACAACAGCGGCGACACCAGCAGCGTCGGCCCCGCCCCCTGGCGGCGCAACGCCAGGGTGGCGCTGAAATAGACCAGGCTCTTGCCCCAGCCGGTGCGCTCGACCAGCAAAGTCGGCGCTCCTCCCGCCAGCACATCGGCGATGGCCTCCCACTGGCCCGGCTTGAAGGCGCTGATACGCCCGCCGCTGCCGGCTTGCAGCAGGGAAAGAAGCTGGTTCTCGGTCATCGCCCCGTCGAGCCCGCACATCAATGTCAAGTTGCGCAGATTAGCTCAATCCCCGCCACCTGTCGCCCACCGCCATACCCCTCCCGAAGCCATTCACGGCATGGAAGACAACGGCGCTATTAGCGTTATACTGCATTAACAATCCACACAATATTGTGGATACGGCACAGTTTTTGTTGCACTGCACAATAAGTCGTCTATCCTACAAGCGCTATCGCATCAGACTGGTGCGAGACACTGCATCGCCTACGCCCCACAGGGCCCGGGGGGGAAATCCGGGTTCGTCCGACACGAGGCCAAAGATGAGCGTTCGCAACCTTACCAGCCTGTTCCGCCCGAAGTCGGTCGCCGTCATCGGCGCCTCCGAGCGCGACAACTCCGTCGGCACCGTGGTCATGCGCAACCTGCTGCAGGGCGGGTTCACCGGGCCGATCATGCCGATCAATCTAAAGATGCAAGCGGTGGCCGGCGTCCTGGCCTATAAGGACGTCGAAAGCCTGCCGGTGGTGCCCGATCTGGCCGTCATCTGCACGCCGCCCAACACCGTCACCGAAGAAATCCGCAAGCTGGGCGAACGCGGCACCCGCGCCGCCATCGTGCTGACCGCCGGCCTTGCCACCGCCCAGGACGCCAACGGCAAGTCACTGCAAGCCAATATGATGGAAGTGGCGCGCAGCTACGGCATGCGTATCCTGGGGCCGAACTGTCTGGGCTTGATGGTTCCCGCCATCGGCCTGAACGCCAGCTTCGCCCACCAGCCCGCCCATGTCGGCCGCATCGCCTTCGTCTCGCAGTCGGGCGCGCTGTGCACCGCCGTCCTCGACTGGGCGCGGCCCAAGGGCATCGGCTTTTCGCACTTCATCTCGCTGGGTGATTCGGCGGATGTCGATTTTGGCGACGTGCTTGACTATCTGGGCTCGGATCCCTCGACCCGCGCCATCCTGATCTACATGGAATCGATCCACGAGCGGCGCAACTTCATGTCCGCCGCCCGCGCCGCCGCCCGCAACAAACCGGTGCTGGCGATCAAGGCGGGCCGCGTGGTCGAAAGCGCCTTGGCCGCCGCCTCGCATACCGGCGCCCTGGCCGGAGCCGATGCCGTCTATGACGCCGCCCTGCGCCGCGCCGGCATGCTGCGCGTGTTCGATCTGGACGAGATGTTCACCGCCGTCGAAACCCTGGCCCGTTCGCGCCCGATGCGCGGCGAGAAACTGGCGGTGCTGACCAATGGCGGCGGCATCGGCGTGATGGCCGTCGACGAACTGATCTCGGGCGGCGGCAAGTTGGCCGAGCTGGCTCCGGCGACCATCGACAAACTGGACAAGATGCTGCCCAAGATGTGGTCGCACGCCAACCCCGTCGATATCGTCGGCGACGCCAACGGCGAACGCTACGTCAAGGCGTTGGACGTGCTGTTGGAGGCCGACGAAGTCGATACCGTGCTGGTCATGCACGCGCCCACCGCCATCACCTCTTCGACCGAAATCGCCGAGCAGGTGATCAAGACCGTCAAGTCGCACAAGGCCAACGTCATGACCTGTTGGGTCGGCCAGGAGCAGGTCGGCCCGGCCCGGCGCATGATACGCGACGCTGGCATTCCCGCCTATGAGACCCCCGGCGCCGCCGTGCGCGCCTTCATGCATCTGGTCGATTACCGCCGCAACCAGGAAATGCTGATGGAGACACCGGCCTCGGCGCTGTCCGGCTTCACCCCGGCCACCGCCACCGCGCGTCTGGTGGTCGAAAACGCCTTGGCCAGCGGCAACGCCTTCATGAGCGAGCCGGAAGCCAAAGCGGTGTTGGCCGCCTATGGCATTCCCACCGTGGAAACCCATATCGCCCGCAACCCAGCCGACGCCAGCCGCATCGCCAGCCAGATGGAAGGCGCTGTCGCCCTTAAGATTCTGTCGCCCGACATCTCGCACAAATCCGACGTCGGTGGGGTCATGCTCAACCTGCGCGGCCCGCTCGATGTCGAGAAGGCCGCCAACCTGATGCTGGACAAGGTCGCCCTGGCCCATCCCGACGCCCGCATCCAGGGCTTCACTGTGCAGCGCATGGCCAAACGGTCGGGCTCGCAGGAAATCATCATCGGCGTTACCACCGACCCGATCTTCGGCCCGGTGATCATGTTCGGCCAGGGCGGCACCGCCGCCGAGGTCATCAACGACGCCGCCATCGCCCTGCCGCCGCTCAACATGAGTCTGGCCCATGAACTGGTCCAGCGCACCCGCGTCTACCGCCTGCTGCAAGGCTACCGCGACCGCCCGCCGGCCGACATGGACGCCATCTGTCTGACCTTGATGAAGATCTCGCAGCTGATCATCGACATCCCCGAGATCGCCGAACTGGACATCAACCCGCTATTCGCCGATGCGCAAGGGGTGCTGGCGCTGGATGCCCGCATCCGCGTCACCGCCACCAGCTTCACCGCCGACCGTCTGGCCATCCGCCCCTATCCCAAGGAGCTGGAGGAGGTCATGGTGTTGCACGATTCCCGCAAGGTGCTGGTCCGCCCGATCCGCCCCGAGGACGAACCCAACCACCATATCTTCGTCTCCAAGCTGACGGCGGAAGACATCCGTTTCCGCTTCTTCGGTCTGGTCGGCGAGTTGCCGCATTCGGAAATGGCCCGTCTGACCCAGATCGACTATGACCGTGAAATGGCCTTCATCGCCACCATGGGCGAAAACGGCAGCGACGAGACCCTGGGCGTGGTGCGCACCGTCACCGATCCCGACAATGAAATGGCCGAATTCGCCGTAGTCTGCCGATCCGACCTGAAGGGGTCGGGCTTGGGCCGCAAGCTGATGCTGAAGATGATCAATTACTGCCGCGCGCGCGGCACCGGCAAGATCGTCGGACAGGTGTTGACCGACAACACCCGCATGCTGAAATTCGTCGAAAGCTTGGGCTTCAAGCGCATCAAATATGTCGAAAGCGACATCGTCGAAGTCGCTTTGGATCTGCGCGCGCCAGCGATTGCGGCGGAGTAAGGGTTGAGCGGGGGCGGGGCGGAGACGCCTCGGCCCCGCATTTTTGCAATTTATGCAATTGCGATATGCGTACCTACTTGCTATATTCCCCCATGGTCATGAGGGGGACGAAACATCGTGAGCTATTCCCTGGGTACGGAATACCGTCTTAACGGTCCGGATGGAGATGGGCGATGGCCCTACCTGACCGACGACGGGGCATTCCTTGGCGGCGGCATTCCGCTACTGGAGTGCACACCCACCCCTCCGGCCAGAAGGAATGGCGACCGCGTCCGCAGCAGGCGCTCGATCGCCTGTTCAAGGCGGGATATGGCCACCCCACCAATATGGCGTTCGTCATGCGAAAGTTGCAAGGCGTCGCCCAAGCCTTGACCAAAGGCGACCGCAGCCTTGCCGCCATTGCCCTGGTCCACGCCGCCCTGCCAGCACTGCCCGATCCGCAAGCCATGCAACGGATGACCAAGGCCGACAGACTGCTGAAGCTTGCCGGTATTGCCCACGACGTCAGTAACCAGCCCCGCATCCCGGCGGGACAACCGGATGGCGGCGAATGGGCGAACGGTGATTTTGAAGCTTATCTGCAACGGGCCGGCTTCAATCCCAGAGAAACTGAGCTTCTGCGTCAGCTTTATAAAAAATTCAAAGACGACCCCGCAGCGTCACAAGCGCTGATGGATGAACTCAAAGACTTGGCCGACGTGCCTGCAGCGGCCAAGTCCTTCTTTGATCCGCCGAAATCGTTTGCCCAACTGATGACCGACAAGCCGCCCGGCGGCTTTCCAACATGGCCGCAACTTCGAGCCTATCTCGGACCGCCCCCGCCGGGATACCACTGGCACCATATTATTGAGCAGAGTCAGGATGACGCCTATCTCAACAGCCCCGAAGGGCAGATAAAATATATCCAAAATACGGCGAATGTCGTGCTTGTCCCGACCATCAAGCACTATTGGATTACCGCACGGATGGGTCCGTGGATCGGAATACGGGCATGACACGAAGACAAGAAGTGAAGGCACCACCACATACGGCAGAAGACCAGTGGCGTGCAGGCACTTATCTTCTACGAGAAGCAGGAGTGATGCAATGATCACTGAAAACATAAAAGAGATTACAGATAATAAAATAATTCAACGATATATTGAACTTGAAGTTCGCGCAGGACAACAGCGAACCGTCGATGCCTCCAACGCCCTGGTTCTAGAAGCAAAGGTATTTGGCGATGAACTGACCGCCCGTGGCCCCGAAACCTTACGCAAACTACTCCCCTTGCTGGGCCACGAGAATTGCCATGTACAAGTATCGATTGCCATGCGATGCTATACAATAGCACTCGAACTATGTGGCCCGATTCTCTGGAAACTGGCGCAATCGCATGGCCCGGAATCCGGCCAGGCAATGGTATTTTTAATGCGAACGGACCCAGCCTATCGGGAGTTTCTGGACGAAGAAACCGACAAGAGCGTTGGCGGTACGTGGTGGCGCGATTTCTTCGACGATAAGAAGCCTCGGTAAGCGAGGAAGATGCTTTGCGCCATGAAAAACCTAGACATCACAGCGATGAGTGACGAACAGATCATTCATCGTTATGCAGAGTTGCTGGTGCACGCAGGACAACAGCGGACAGTCGAGGCGTCCAATGCCCTGGTCCTAGAGGCTGCGGACCTGCGCGACGCACTGATCACTCGTGGACCTGAAACGTTACGCAAGCTACTTGCCCTGCTACGCCATGAAGATTGCCATGTGCAGGTAGCTGCCGCCATGCTCTGCTACAAGATATCGCCCA
This sequence comes from Patescibacteria group bacterium, assembly GCA_035297005.1. GTDB lineage: Bacteria > Pseudomonadota > Alphaproteobacteria > Rhodospirillales > Magnetospirillaceae > DATGZW01. The sequence continues at coordinate 3,007 of DATGZW010000271.1, read as the reverse complement.
GTGAGTGCGGCTCTCTTCTCTGGAAGCAGGCTGAGTCGCACACCCCCGTCTCTACACAGGCGATGGTATTTTTGTTGCGAACGGACCCAGCCTATCGGGAGTTTCTGGGTGAAGAAACAGACAAGAGTGCCGGAGGTACTTGGTGGCGCGATTTATTTAATGGTGGAAAAGATCGATAAAGCGAGGACGATGCTTTGCAATGAAAGACCTCGACCTCACAGCCATGACCGACGAACAAATCGTCCGTCACAACACAGAGTTGCTGGTGCGCGCGGGACAACAGCGGACCGTCAATGCCTCTAATGCCCTGCTATTGGAGGCGAAGGTGTTTGGAGATGCGCTAGTCGCCCGTGGACCAGAAACCTTACGCAAACTACTTCCCCTGCTGAACCACGAAAATTGCCACGTGCAAGTGGCCGCTGCCGTACGATGCTACAAAATCGGGCATGAGGAATGCAGTGCACTTCTCTGGGAACAGGCCCAAGCGCACTCGCCCGCATCTTCCGGGGCGTCACTATTCCTACTGGGAGAGGATCCAGCCTATCGAGAGTTTCTGACCAAAGAAACCGACAAGAGCCTTGGCGGCACTTGGTGGCAGGAGCGCTTCTCCGAATGGCAGCCCAAGAAGTAACGGCCGCCTTATGCCCCCTGCCCCGCGAACAGCGCGTTCTTAGCCTCTTCGCTGGCAATCGGCCGGGTGCAGCCGTGCATCGTCTTGCCGGTCATGCGGCTGAAATCGCCGAAGCGTAACGCTAGATCGGCCAGTCCCGATTCCAGCACCGAGAACAGCGCCGCCTGATCCAACAGCCAGGTCAGGCCGGGGTTTTCTCCCAGTTTGGGCCAGCAGAAAGCTTGCAGGGCCGACAGGAAAGTGTGGGTCTCCTCCCCCCTGCCCCAATACATGATGGATGCTTGATAAAACGACGCCGGTTCGTTGCGCTTCATCCGGAAGCAGGCGAAATCGAAGTCGTCGCCATGGCGGAAGAAATCCTCGACGAGAAATAGCGGCGCGATGTCGATGTCGAAGGACAGCGCCTCGGCGGTTCCGTGAAAGGCCTTGGCGCGGTCGATGGCGAAGAAGCGGGCGCAGGCGAAATAGGTGGTGGTGGTGAACGGCGGCGTCTCTTCCAGGCTGAAGGCGACGCGTCCGGGATAGCGGGCCAGCAGGTCCGCCATCACCGCCCGCGTGGCGTCGTCGGGTGAGACCACATGCATATGCAGCCCATGCGGCCCCAGCATCGGCATCATGTTATCGACGAAGCAGCCGCCCAAGGCGTTGAAATACAGATTGTTGGCCGCTGTCAGCACAATGCCGTGCGGCCCCAAGGGCGGGCCGACGAACTCCAGCGGGGCCAGCGCGATGGGTTGGGCGCGGCGGCGGGTCACGTCCTCGGCCCCGGCGACGGTCAGCGCTTGGCGCAGCATCACGTTCAGCCCGCCGAAGAAGTCGATATGGTTACGGTAAAGCTGCCAGGACTGCTTCACCTGATCCAGATAGCCCAGCCCGCTTTGCACCTCTCCCTTCATGATAAGGGCGCAGCCGATATAGTACTGGGCGATGATCCACAGCACGTTGTCGCGGGGGATGTCGCGCACCGTGGCGATCAAGACATCGTAGTCTTCATGATCCAGCAGGAAGGTCAGGCTGTTGCGGCAAGTAGCGATGGCGCCGCCGACGTGATGCGCCTGTTCATGCAGATGCAGATAGGCCTGCCGGTCGCCCAACAACGCGGCGGCGACGGCGGCGAACAGCCAGGCCGAGACATCCTGCGGGCTCGCCTTGATCCCCGCCACCGACAGGGAGAACATCTCCTGAAAGCGGCCCTGCTCATACAGGCGCTTGGCTTGCTCTTCCAGCGTCTCGGCCATCGATGGATGCTCCCCTTGTTCCCCTGGATCATCTCTCACCCGGACGCCTTGGGGAAGCCGATTGTCGCTACCCCAGCGCCACCGCCAGCGCATGGATGATCAAGCCGGCCAGCCCGCCGACGACGGTGCCATTGATGCGGATGTATTGCAGGTCACGGCCGACTTGCAGTTCCAGCTTGGCGACCAGGGTGCGCGTATCCCAACTGCGCACCACCCCCGCCATGAAGGCTCCCAGATGCTGGCGGTTGGGCACCACGATATGCAGCACGGCACGGCTGGCCCAGCCGTTGACGACCTCACGCAAGGCGCGGTCGGCGGACAGGCGCTCGCCAAAGCCTTCCAGGGCGTTGGTCAGGGCGCGGGCGATGCGGTCGCCATTGGCCAGATCGGCCAGCACCACCCGCTTGGCCTCGACCCACAGCGACTCCAGATAGGCCTGAACCTCGGGGTGGGAGATGATCTCGTTCTTCAGCGCCTCGGCCTGGGCGCGGGTGTCCGCGGCATGGGCCAGACGGTCGGCCAAGGCATTGACGCTGTCTTGGAACTGCAAGCGCCAAGGATGATCGGGGGCGCGCATTTCCTCGATGGTTTCCAGCCCGCCAGAGACGATGCGCTTGGCCAGCTTCTCGTCGATCCATTCGGGCACCCACCAGCCCGAGCGGTCGCCGATGGTCTGGCGGATGCTGTCCTGATTATCGGTGATGAAGGCCCGCGCGGCGTCCAGGCCGATGTCGAACAGCGCCAGATGCTGCCCGCCGGCCACCAGGATGGTCAGGACGCGCGACATCAACGGAGCCGCCTCGACACTGCGCAGGCGCTCGACCGCCACTTCGCGCAGCATGCGGCGCACCGGCTCGTCCTGCATCGCCGCCACCAAAGGCGGCACCATCGCCACTAGCCGCCGGGCGACGAAGCGGGCATTGGCCGGATTGGACAGCCAGCCGGCCAGCTTGCCGCCGACATCCATGGCCTTGACCTTGGGCACCACCACTTCGGGGCTGAGGAAGTTGTTGGCGACGAAGCTGCCCAGCGACTCGCCGATACGGTTCTTGTTGCGCGGCACGATGGCGGTATGCGGGATCGGCAGGCCGAAAGGATGGCGGAACAGCGCCGTCACCGCGAACCAATCGGCGAAGCC
>DATGZW010000270.1:0-9175 GCA_035297005.1 Patescibacteria group bacterium | reverse complement strand
CGCAGGCGTATCCGGGGGTCGAGCAGCCCATAGACGATGTCGGCGAGCAGGCTGCCGGCCAAGGTCAGCGCCGTCGCCAGCATCAGTCCGGCCAAGGCGAGGTTGTAGTCGTTGCCCATCACCGCGTCATAGATCAGCTTGCCCATGCCGGGATAAGCGAACACCGTCTCGGTCACCAGCACGCCAGAGAACAAGGTGCCAAGATCCAAGGCCAGTACCGTGACCACCGGGACCATGGCGTTGCGCAAGGCGTGGTGCCACACCACTTGGCCCCAGGACAGCCCCTTGGCCCGCGCGGTGCGGATATAGTCCGAACGCAAGGCGGCGATCATGGCGGCGCGCATATAGCGCAAATAATGGCCGAAACTGGCGATGGCCAGCGCCACCACCGGCAAGGCCAGATGGCGCAGCCGGTCAAGCACATCGCCGCCGCCCACGGTTTCGACGCCCGACGCCGGCAACCACGCCAGCCCGACGGCGAAGACGATGATCAGCACCAGCCCCAGCCAGAACACCGGCAGCGAGATGGCGGCGAAGGCCAGCAGGTTCAGCCCGTGATCGATCAAGCGTCCCTGGCGCAGCGCCGCGAAGATGCCGGCGGGCAGGGCGAATAGCAGCGACAGGGAAAGGCTCGACAGCATCAGGGCGACGGTATTGGACAAGGGTTCGCCCAACGTCGCCAGTACCGGCTGTGCGGTCAGCCGCGAATAGCCTAAATCGCCCGACAGCGCCGCTGCCAGCCAATGCCCGTAGCGTTCGATCATCGGCTTGTCGACGCCATACAGCGCCTTCAGCCGGGCCACGTCCTCGGGCGTCATGGTCGGCGATCCGGTCGCCATCAAATCGATGGGATCGCCCGGCATCAGTCCCATCAGGGCATAGACGATGAACGACATCGCCAACAGCACCAGCGCGGCTTGGATCAATCGAAGGGCGAGGTGCTGAGGCATTGTTGCTTTCGGCTGTCGGGACGAGTCAGTGCTTGCAGGCTCGGCGCGGCGCGGTCAAGCGTTTCCGCTCATTCCGCCCGCCAGTTTTCCACCCACAGCGTGGTCGGGGCTTGGTGGCCGGTCGGCTCGACCCCCTTCAGCCATTTCGGCAGCACATAGGGATCGGAGCGGAAGGTCAGCGGCAGATCGGGCAGATCCTCGGCATACAGCGCCTGGAGCTGGCTCCACAAGACCCGGCGCTTGTCGCGGTCCAACTCGATTTCGATGGCGTCGATCAGCTTGTCCATCTCGGGGCTGCGATAGCCTCCGGCATTCTGGCCGGCGAAATTGTTGGCAGGGCTGGGCACCATGTCGGAATGCAAGGTGGTGCGCGGCACGTTTTCGGGCGCCGACACCCAGGCGAACAGCGCCAGCGAGGGAAAGTTGTGGTGCAGCACGGTTTCACCGAAGAAGGTGCGGGCGGGCTGGTTGCGTAAGGTCACGTCGATGCCCAGACGCTTCCACGCCTGTTGTGCGTACAGTTCCATGACCTCGCGGTTGCGGTTGCCGGCGGTGGTCATCAGCTCCAGGCTCAGCCGCTCACCCTTGGTGTTGCGCCGCGCCCCATCGGGACCGGCGGGCCAACCGGCGGCGTCGAGCAACTGCCCGGCGTGGGCGGTGTCGAAGGGATACTTGCGCACATTGGGGTCGGCACACCAGTCCAGCGGATTGACCATGGTGTCGGCCACTGCCTGCTTGCCCTCGAAAATCTGCCGCACCATGCTGTCGCGGTCGAGGCCGTACAGCAGCGCCTGACGCACCCGTTTATCGGCCAGAGCCGGGTTCTCGACATTGACGGTAAAGTGGTCATAGACCAGACCGGGCTTATAGATGACGTCCCATTCCGGGCGCTTGCGCCGCTCGAAGGCCAAAGCGGCATCGACGGTCATGCCCAGTTCTCCGGCGATCATGTCCAGCCCGCCGGACAGCAGATTGGCTTCCAGCGCCGGGCTGGCTTCGATGGCCTTGACGACGATGCGCTTGAAGGCCGGCGGCTTGCCCCACCACGTCGGATTGGCCTCCAGCACCACATATTGGCCGCGTGCCACCTGCGTCACCCGATAGGGGCCGTAATAGAGCCCCGGATTGGTGGTGTCGGTCTCAAACAGGCTATGTGTCTTGTACCCCGCTGGATCGGCGAAGGCCTTGCGCTCCAGATGCGCCGGCAGGATCTGGAAGTCGTTGATGGCGTTGTAGTCGAAGGTCAGCTTGGTGACGTGCAGGGTAAAGGTCTTGGCGTCCTTGACGTCGATGGCGCGGATGCGGCGGAACAGCTCGGCGTTGCTGATGCCGCTTTGCGGGTGCTTGCCGACCTCCCAGGTGAAGATCACGTCCTCGGTGGTGACGGGCGTGCCGTCTCCCCATTTGGCCTGCGGCTGAATGGTATAGGTCAGCGCCACGCCCTTTTTGCCATTGGGCAGCGTCTCGGGGACGGCCAGACCGTTCTCGATGGTCGGCAACTGGGTGCATAGCAGGCAGACCAGTTTCCAATCCTTGTCATAGGTGGTGAACGGCCGCAGCCCCATCCCCAGGATGTAGTTCTTCGCCACCATCCCTTCGATCAGCGGATTGAAGTTCGACGGGAATTGCGAGATGCCGATGACCAACTGGTCGCGTGGCTCCGCCTTGGCCGCGAGGGGCGCGGCAAGGCCGAGGGCAAGGATCAGGCACAACGCCAAACGGCGGCAAAAGGACATGCGAGCGGGCTCCCGGAGGCGATACGTCCGGGGATGGTAATACAGCCGGCGTCTCAACGCATGCCGAACAGAGGGGTGGTGTCGAAAAGGGGGCCGCCCCGTCCTCCCCAGGGGTGCGGAGGGCGGGGAAGAACGGGACGGCTAACCGGCGCTACCGGGTGGGATGGGGAGCGCCGGTGTTGCGGTCGATATCGAACTGGTGAACCAGCTTGCCGTCGGGGCCGACCATCTGCACGGTCAGGGTATTGGCGTCCTTTTCGACGACGTCGCCGACATGCGGACGCTTGGCTTCCTGATCGACGAAGGCCTGCTTGACGGCGTCGGCAGTCAGCGGCTTGGGCAGATTGGTCAGGAAGTCGTGATGGTGCTTCCAGCCTTTGCCGTGGTGTCCATGATGCCCCTTATGGTCGCTGGGGCCGCCATCGGCATGCGTCATGCCGGGGCCGCCGGCCGTGGGGGCGGGCGCGGTTTGCGCGAAGGCGCTGGTGCTGACCAACAGGACGGCAAGGACGGGAACGATGAAATGGCGGTTCATGATGAACTCCAAACGGGGGTGGTGCGTCGAGCAGAGTTCACCATCCGCCGGTAACCGGGAGATGTCGGCCAAAGTGCTATTTCGTAACGGCGCGTTTCAACCGGCGTGTCTGTTACCGGCGGTAACTCTAAATCTCTATGGGGACGGCGGCGGCGGGGTATACTTCGCGCCATGACCGACAATGCTCATCATATTCTGGTCGTCGATGACGACCGCGAAATCCGCGATTTGCTGTCGCGCTTCCTGGTCAAGCACGGGCTGCGCGTCAGTTCGGCCAAGGATGGCCCCGAGATGATGAAGGCGCTGGGCGAGCGCGGCATCGATCTAGTGGTGCTGGATCTGATGCTGCCGGGCGAGGATGGCCTGTCGCTATGCCGGCGGCTGCGCGCGCAGTCGGACATGCCGGTAATCATGCTGACGGCGATGGGCGAGGACACCGACCGCATCGTCGGGCTGGAAATGGGCGCCGACGACTATCTGGCCAAGCCGTTCAACCCGCGCGAGCTGTTGGCCCGCATCAAGGCGGTGTTGCGGCGGTCGCAAAATCTGGCGCCGCCGCCCGTCGCCTCCGACGAGATGATGCGCTTCGATGGTTGGGCGCTCGACGTTGGAGCGCGCCGGCTATTGTCGCCCGACGGCGAGGACGTGGCGCTGTCGACCGGCGAGTACGAGTTGCTTTATGCCTTCGTCACCCATCCGCGCCGGGTGCTCAGCCGCGATCAATTGCTGGATCTGGCGCGCGGCCGCTCGGCGGTGCCGTTTGACCGCAGCGTCGATATCCAGGTGATGCGCCTGCGCCGCAAGATCGAACTCGACCCCAAGGAACCCCGCATCATCAAGACCGTGCGCGGTGGCGGTTACGTCTTCGCCGCCGAGGTGTCGTCATGAAACGCATTCTGCCCGATACCCTGGTCGGCCGTACCCTGCTGGTGTTGATTCTGGGGCTTGTGTTGTCGCAATTGGCCGGCGTCGTCCTGTACTCGTTCAACCGGGTGGAGCTGGCCTCGCGCCTGGCCGGGCGGCAGACCGCCGAGCGCATTGTCTCGGTGGTCCAACTGGTGCAGGCGACGGCGGAGGCTGATCGCGGGCACGTGTTACAGGCGATGGACGTCGAAGGCTTGCGCATCGGCTGGGGCGTCGATCCGTTGGTGGATCAGGACGACACCGACAGCGACGATATTTTGAGCGAGTTGCACACCACCTTGAAGGGCCGCGAGATTCACGCCTCGCTGGCGCCGCCGCCGTTGCCGCCGACGCAAGTGGAATCGCCGCGCGAGGACGTTCCTGCTCCCGGTAACGGCATGCGGCGGGGGTTCCATCATGGTGGACCGTTGATGCGGGTGGCGGTGCGCCTGGACGATGGCTCGTGGCTGAATTTCTTGATTCCGCCGCATCATGCCGAACCATTGCGGCCGGGCTTCTTCGGGCCGCTGGCGGGCGGTTTGCTGGTGGTCATGCTGCTGTCGGTGCTGGCGGTGCGGCGCGCCGTCAAGCCTTTGGGAGTGCTGGCTGCGGCGGCTCAACGGCTGGGGCGCGATGTCGCGGCTCCTCCCGTGCCGGTCAATGGCCCGCGTGAGGTGCGCGCGGCGGCGCAGGCTTTCAACGAGATGCAGATCCGTCTGCGCCGCTTCATCGATGATCGCACCCAGATGGTCGCCGCCATCAGCCATGATTTGCGCACGCCGATCACCCGCATGAAGCTGCGCGCCGAATTCGTCGATGACGACGATCAGCGCAACAAGATGCTGGCCGATCTCGACGAGATGGAGGCGATGATTGCCGCCACCTTGGTCTTTGCCCGCGACGACGCTGCCCGCGAGCAACGTCAAGCCATCGATCTGGCGCCGCTGCTGGCGGAGCTGTGCGCCCAATTCGGCGCCACCTACAGTGGCTCCGACAGCCTGATCATCGCCGCCGGCCCCACCGGCATCAAGCGGGCCTTCGCCAATCTGCTCGACAACGCCGCCAAATACGGCGGCGGCGCGGCGGTCGAGCTATCCACCGACGATAGCAGCCATGTCGTGGTTGTGGTCGAAGATGACGGCCCCGGCATTCCCACCGCCGAGCGGGAACGGGTGTTCGCCCCGTTCTATCGCATCGAGGCGTCGCGCAACCGGGAAACCGGCGGCACCGGCCTGGGGCTGGCGGTGGCGCGCTCGGCGATACGGGCGCATGGCGGCGACATCATCTTGCAGGATGGAGCCAGCGGCGGGTTGCGGGCAACGGTCATCCTGCCGCGCTGAGGTGGGGGGCGGCTTCCCACAAGCCGCCCGACTTGCCTCCTAGTGCCGCACCTCGCGCTGTTGCCCGGTATCCCGCCCGCGTGATGGCGGCGTGTGCTCCGGTTCGGCCTCGGCGATGGCTTCGCTGGCCTGGGTGAGGGTTTCGCCGGCCCGTGTGACCTTTTCGGCGACCGGGGCGACCGCGTCATTGGCCAAGCGGCTCGACAAGGTCAGCAGCCGGGTACTTTCGGTCAGGAAACTGTCGAGCGATTCCTTCATGAAGTCGCGCTGCACCGCCATCATGTCCTCGACGCTGCGGCACTCCATCATTTCGTTGGCTAAGCGCATGCCTAGGCGCAGGGATTGCTGGGTGAACTGGCTGACTTCCAGGCTCATCTCTTGGAGTCCCCGTGCTACGCGGGTGCCGGTTTGCAGCATGGCGTCGAAATCGGCCTGCGAATGCTGGGCGAGTTCGCGGTAGATCTCGGTCGGCTGCACCATCAGTGCCTGGGCTTGCTCGGCTTGCCGCAAGCCACGGTCGGCCATTCGCGCCGAGGCCTCGCCGGCCTGGACGGCGCGGCTGGTGGTGTCCTCGGCGGCGCGGGCGGCTTGGCGGGCGGCGCGTTCGGGAGACGGCGGGGCCGGATGCCCGCCGCTGGGGTCGGGGGTGGACGATGATGCCGGTCGCTCGCCCGGAGCATCGCTGCTGATCGGTTCGTCCTTTCTGTTCGCCATCGTCGTTTCCTCTGCTCGGATGCGTTTGTCCATCGAGGCGTCGCCGACCTCGGGCGCCCATCGCGTCCGGGTTGGTCCTGGTCGTGACACGGGGTGCGGCGCGAGCCCGGACGGGGCCGCGTGTGATGGCAAAACATATGCGGAGGGAGGATGGTTCCAGGGGCAACGGGAGGGCAGGCGGGTTCTGCCATGCGCGCGGTCGGCTGCCCCAAAACGCAAAACGCCGAGGCGGATGGACCGCCCCGGCGTTTACAAGCAAACGGCGCTAACGCCGTTTAAGCCTTAGTGTTGGACGACGTCGTCGCCGCCGGCCACCGACAGCACGACCACGACAACCAGCATGATGGCGGTCAGAGCCAGGCCCAGATAGAGGGCATAGCCGAAGGCGGCGATGTGGAACACCGACATACCGATGAAAATGCCGAGATAGACAATCAGACCAACCAGGGCGATGCCCAGCGAAGCCAGGGTCTTAGCGGTAGCAGACATGTGAACTCCTCCAAATCGGCCCCGACGAGACCGGAGTAATCGTAGGGTTTCTCTTATCCGATCGGCGTCGCCTTGTCCACTGTCCGGCTGGGGTGTTTCCACCAGGATGGCGGTAAATCGACGCAAACGAAGAAAAAACTCTGCCGGATCGGCGGCCTTGGGTCAATGGGCTTTGTCATCCATCGGGATAGGGCCGGGAACCTGGAGGCGGATTGCCTGTTGGAATAGGGATCGCATCGGATCGGTTGGCGGAGACAGGCGGGTGCAAACCGGGCCGCGCATCTACAATCTGTTCCCCCTGCTGGCCGGCAAGGTGGCGGCGTGGCGCGCGCATTTGCCGCGCATCGCCGCGATGGGCTTCGACTGGGTCTATGTCAATCCGTTCCACCTGCCGGGGTTTTCCGGCAGCCTGTACGCCGTCAAGGACTATGCGGCGCTGAACCCGCTGTTCGGCGGCGAGGCGTCGGCGGACGAGGTGCTGCGCGGCTTCGTCGAGGACGCGCGTGGCCACGGCTTGAAGGTGATGATGGATCTGGTGGTGTCGCACACCGCCAAGGACAGCCTGCTGGCCGCCGAGCATGCGGACTGGTTCCGGCACGACGCCGAGGGGAATTTGCAGTCGCCGCGCGCCGTCGATCCCGAAGCGCCGGACGGCTTCACCGAATGGGGCGATCTGGCGCAGCTCGACTATTCCAACCGGGCGGCGCGGCCGGGGCAGGTGGCGTTCTTTGTCGCCATCGCCCGCCACTATGCCGAGCTAGGCTTCGCCGGCTTCCGCGCCGACGCCGCCTATCAGGTGCCGGCAGAGGTGTGGGCCGAGATCATCGCCGCCCTGCCGCACGCGGTGTTCGCCGCCGAGACCCTGGGCTGTACCCCCGATCAAGCGGCGGCGGTGGGGTGCGCTGGCTTCACCTATCTGTTCAATAGCGCCAAGTGGTGGGACTTCCAGGCCGACTGGTTCTTTGAGCAATACAACCAGTTGCGCGCCATCGCCCCTTCGATCGCCTTTCCCGAAAGCCACGACACCCCGCGTCTGGCCGCCGAATGCCCAGAGGGCGCGGACGCCCGCGCTCATGTGTTGCGCCATGCCGCCTTCGCCGTGTTCGCCTCGGCGGGATGGATGATGCCGATGGGCTTCGAATACGGCTTCCGCCGCCGCCTGAACGTCGTCACCACCCGCCCCGAGGATTGGGAGGAGCCGCAATTCGATCTGTCGCCAGAGATTGTCCGCCTCAACGCCCTGAAGGCGCGGCTGGCGGCGCTCAACCAGGAAGGCCGGCTGGAACGGCTGAGCCCGCCCGACTCGCCGGTGCTGGTGTTGCGCCGCTGGGACGCCGAGGAGCGCTCGGCGGTGGTGCTGGCCTTGGCGCGGGATGGCGGCGAGGCGGCCGCCGATCTGGGCGGCGGCTATGAGGAACTGTTTGCGGCGTCTGGGGTGAAACTGCTGGGCTGGGCGTCGGCGAAGGGGCTGCCGCGCACCGTCGCTCAATCCATCGTCATTGAGGATGTGCGTCCGCGCGTCGATGACGGCCGCTTCACTGTCAAGCGCGAGGTCGGCGACATGGTCGAGGTCTCGGCTGACATCTTCAAGGACGGCCACGACCGCTTGGGCGCGCGGGTGCTGTTCCGCGAGGCGCACTCGTCGCGCTGGGATGCCTCCCCGCTGACGGTGCTGGGCGACGACCGCTGGGGCGGGCGGTTCCGGGTCATTCACAACACCCGCGTGGTGTTCACCATCGAGGCCTGGGTCGATGAGTTCGAGACCTGGCGCGACGGGTTGATGAAGAAGCGTCAGGCTCGTCAGGATGTGGGGTTGGACCTGACCGAAGGCCGCCAGTTGGTCGCCGCCGCCTTGCCGCGCGCGGCGGATGCCGAGGACCGGCGGCGGCTGGAGCGGGTGCTGGCCGATTTCGACGCCGCCGCTTCGGACGACGAGCGGGCGGCGCTGTTGCTATCGACCATGTTGCGCCAAGTCATGGGGTTCTGTCCCGACCGCTCCGCCGCTCTGCGCGCCGACCGCCAGTACGAGGTGGTGGTGGACCGCGTCGCCGCCCGCTTCGCCGCCTGGTACGAGATGTTCCCGCGCTCGCAGGGGCGGATGGTCGGGCGCTCGGCCAGCTTCAAGGACTGCGCGGCGCGGCTGCCAGAGATCGCCGGCATGGGCTTCGACGTGGTCTATCTGCCGCCGATCCATCCCATTGGCCGCGTCTATCGCAAGGGGCCGGATAACAGCTTGGTCGCAGGTCCAGCCGATCCCGGCAGCCCCTATGCCATCGGCTCGACCGAGGGCGGGCATTGCGCCGTGCATCCGGACCTTGGCACGCTCGACGACTTCCGCGCTTTCGTCGCCCGCGCGGCAGGGCTGGGGATGGAGGTGGCGCTGGATCTGGCCCTGCAATGCGCACCCGACCACCCCTGGGTGCGCGACCATCCGCAATGGTTCCGCTTCCGCCCCGACGGCAGCATTCGCTATGCCGAGAACCCGCCGAAGGTCTATCAGGACATCGT
>DATGZW010000269.1:0-4104 GCA_035297005.1 Patescibacteria group bacterium | reverse complement strand
TCCTCCGCCTGTGCCATGGTCGAGGCGACCCTCCCCGAACGCGAAGCGCATCCTGCCGTGCATGACGGTCTGGTGGCGCTGTTGGATGCCTTGGGCGAGGAGGCTTGGGCCAGCCTTTATGTGCATTGGGAATTGGGGCTGCTGGGTGATCTTGGCTATGGCCTGGATCTTAGCTGTTGCGCCGCTACCGGCACGACCGCCGATCTTACCTTCGTCTCGCCGCGTAGCGGGCGCGCCGTCAGCGCCTTGGCCGGCGAGCCATACCGCGATAAACTGCTGGCCTTGCCCGGCTTCCTGCTGGAAAAACGGGCCGGCACCAATGACGAGGTACGGGACGGTTTGCATCTGACCGGGCATTTCATCGAACGCCATGTGCTGGGTCCGTATCACCGGACCTTGCCGGCGGCGCGTTCACGACTTGTAGAGCGCCTCAAGCCGTGATCTACTAGATGTGGTAATTAATAGTTGAGGAAGGCATGACCGACACAGCCCTCAAAGGCGAGATCCGGGATACCCCGCTCGCCGAAGCGCTGGGTGAGCGTTACCTCGCCTATGCCATGTCGACCATCGTGTCGCGGTCGCTCCCCGATGTCCGCGATGGCTTGAAGCCGGTGCACCGGCGCTTGCTTTATGCCATGGCGCAATTGAAGCTCGACCCCAGCGGCGGTTTCAAGAAATGCGCCCGCGTGGTCGGTGACGTCATCGGTAAATACCATCCGCATGGCGACGTGTCGGTCTATGACGCCATGGTCCGCCTGGCGCAGGACTTCGCCGTCCGTTATCCGCTGGTGGAAGGCCAGGGCAATTTCGGCAATATCGACGGCGATAACGCCGCCGCCATGCGATACACCGAAGCCCGCCTGACCGAAGTCGCCTCGGCGCTGATGGCCGGCTTGGACGAAGATTCCGTCGATTTCCGCCCCACCTATGACGGCACCGAGGAAGAGCCGGTGGTCATGCCGGCGGCGTTCCCCAATCTGCTGGCCAACGGCTCGAACGGCATCGCCGTGGGCATGGCGACCAGCATTCCGCCGCACAATGCCGGGGAAATCTGCGACGCCCTGACCCATATGATCGGCCATCCCGACTGTTCGGTCGATGACCTTGTCGGCTTCATGCCCGGTCCCGACTTCCCCACCGGCGGCAGTTTGGTGGAAACCCGCGACGCCGTGCTGGAAGCCTATCGCACCGGTCGCGGCAGCTTCCGCCTGCGCGCCCGCTGGAGCGTCGAGAAGCTCAGCCACGGTCTTTATCAGATCGTCGTCACCGAGATTCCCTATCAGATCCAGAAGTCCAAGCTGATCGAAAAGATCGCCGAACTGCTGGAAGCCAAGAAGCTGCCGCTGCTGGCCGATGTGCGTGACGAGTCGACCGACGTCGTGCGCATGGTGTTGGAGCCGCGCAACCGCACGGTCGAGGCCGAGATGCTGATGGAACAATTGTTCCGCCAGACCGACCTGGAAACCCGCGTTCCGCTGAACATCAACGTCATCGACGCCGATGCGACCCCGCGCGTGATGAATTTGAAGGAGGTGCTGCGCGCCTTCCTCGACCATCGCCACATCGTCTTGCTGCGCCGCTCCAATTTCCGCCTGTCGAAGATCGAAAAGCGGCTGGAGATTCTCGAAGGCTATCTCAAGGCCTATCTCAGCCTTGACGAGGTGATTCGCATCATCCGCGAGGAGGACGAGCCCAAGGCCAGCCTGATGCGGGCTTTCGAGCTGACCGAGAACCAGGCCGAAGCCATCCTCAACATGCGGCTACGCAGCCTGCGCAAGCTGGAAGAGATGGAGATCAAGGGCGAGCACACCAAGCTGTCGATCGAACGCGACGGCCTGCTCGACCTGCTGGGCAACGAGGGCAAGCGTTGGACGGTGATTGTTGGCGAGATCGCCGAAACCAAGGCCAAGTTCGGCCAAGCTACCGAATTGGGCCGCCGTCGCACCGAGCTGGGCGACGCTCCCTCGGCGGTGATCGTGCCCATCGAAGCCTTCATCGAACGCGAGGACATCACTGTCGTCCTGTCGGAAAAGGGCTGGATCCGGGCGGTCAAAGGCCATGTGGACAACGCCGACGACTTCAAGTTCAAGGACGGCGACAGCCTGAAATTCGTGGTTCGCACGGCGACCACTGAAAAGCTGCTGTGCTTCGCCACCAATGGCCGCTTCTACACCCTGGGCGGTGACAAGCTGCCGCGCGGGCGCGGTCATGGCGAGCCGTTGCGGCTGATGGTCGATCTTCCCAACGACGCCGAGATCGCTTTCGTCTTCCCGTATAAGCCGGGCATGCGGCTGCTGGTCGCCTCGTCGGGCGGGCGCGGCTTCATCGTCAAGGCCGAGGAAGTGGTGGCGCAGACCCGCAGCGGCAAACAGATTCTCAATTTGGGCGACGGCGAAAGCGCCGCCTTCTGCCTGCCGGTCGAAGGCGATGCCATGGCGGTCATCGGCCTGAACCGCAAGCTGCTGGTGTTCATGGCCGACGAAGTGCCGGAAATGACCCGTGGGCGCGGCGTCATGCTGCAAAAATACCGCGACGGCGGGGCCTCCGACATCAAGGTGTTCACCCTGGCCGAGGGGCTGTCGTGGAAATACGGCGAGAAAACCCGCACCGAAGCCAATCTGACGCTGTGGCTGGGTAAACGCGCCACCGTGGGGCGCACGCCGCCGGTGGGGTTTCCGAAGAACAACAAGTTCTAGGGCGTATCGTCGGATATGCGCAGTCGAAACATGGGTGACGTTTCGGCGTCTTGGGCGGGGTTATCCCGCCACCCATCCTTAACTCGACGACGTTTCCAATTCCGCTTCGCGGGCGATGTCCGTCAGGCGGGCCAGCATGTCGGCATCCTGGGCGCCGGCGACGGCGTAGCGTTCGTCGAAGATGTAGCGGGGCACCCCACTGACCCCCAGGCGGTGAATGCGGGCGTTCTCGGCTTCGACGGCGGTGGCGCCGGCCTCACTGCGCAGATAGGCTGCGGCCGCAGCCGCCGGCAAGCCGCAGTCGTTGGCGATGGCGGCCAGCACGCCGACATCGGCAATATCCAGCCCCCGCACGAAATAGGCGGCGAAGATGGCCTCGACCAGTTCGGCCTGACGTTCGCTGTTGACCGCCCATTGGATCAGGCGATGCGAATTGACACTGCTGGGCATGCGGGTGATGGCGTCGAAATCGAAGGCGATGCCTTCTTCCAGCCCGGCCTGAGCGGCGGCGCCGTGGATGCGCTGGATGCGGTAGGAACTGCCGAATTTGCGTTCCAGATAGAACAGGCGATCAAGCCCCGACGCCGGCATTTCCGGGTTGAGGAGAAATGGGCGCCAGCGAACCTCGGCGCGCACATCGGGGCGCAGGGCGAGTGCGCGCTCGAAGCGATGCTTGCCGATATAGCACCAAGGACAGACGGTATCGAAAATTACATCTATTCTCACCTAGCCAATCTACCATGTTCGCTTAGGCGTTTCATCATACGATGTCGCGGCGGGCGCGGGCGATCAGATGCTCGACATCGTCGTCGGGCTGCAAATCGGTGCTGCCGACGCGCACCCACACCTTGACCGGCTCGTAGACGTCCTTGACGGCGAAATCGGTATAGGTGATCACGCCGGCGATACGGTGCATGACTACCTCGGCCTCGTCCTTGGGGGTGTCGGGCAGGATCACGCAGAACTCGTTTTCCTCAAAGCGGGCGGTCAGATCCTCGCCGCGCAACAGGCCGGTGATCCACTGAGCCAATTGCAGACGCAGGTGGTTGGCCTGCTCCTCGCCGAAGCGCTGGCGGATACCTTCGATGTCGGGCATGCGGAAGAACATGATCGACAGATGGCGCCCATGCGCCTTGGCAAAGTCCAGCCGGTCGCTCAGATAGGCGTCGAAGAAGGCGCGGTTGTAGACGCGGGTGGAGACGTCGCGGCTAGGGTCCTGCAAGGTAGCGCGCAGAGTATCGCGGATGGCCCAGCGCAGTCGCTGACGGCGCACCAGCGACAGCACCATGCTGGTCAAGGCGGTGGGATCGATCGGGCGCAGGAAGAAACCGCTGGCACCGTGGTGATAGGCGACCTCTTCGGAAATCCGGTCCGGCTGGCCGATAATCAGCACCGGCAGATTGAACAG
>DATGZW010000268.1:0-5018 GCA_035297005.1 Patescibacteria group bacterium | reverse complement strand
TATCCTGCGGGTCGATCAGGCCGGCGAATATGGGGCCGTGCGCATCTATCAGGGCCAGCGGGCGGTGCTGGGCGACCGCTATGCCTCGGCCGAGGCGCTGCGCCACATGGAGGAGCAGGAGCGTCATCATCTGCAAACCTTCAACACCCTGATCGGCCAGCGGCGGGTGCGCCCGACGCTGTTGCAGCCGCTGTGGCATATCGCCGGCTTCGCTCTGGGCGCCGGCACCGCGCTGCTGGGCGAAAAGGCGGCGATGGCCTGCACGGTGGCGGTCGAAGAGGTTATCGACGCCCATTACGCCCATCAGGCGGACCTACTGGGCGACGACGAAGCGGAACTGAAAAAGACCGTCGAGGAATTCCGCGCCGACGAGGTGGCACACCGCGACACCGCCCTGGCCAACGGGGCGGAACAGGCGCTGGGCTATCCGGTGCTGACGGCGGCGATCAAGGCCGGCTCGAAGCTGGCGATTTGGTTGTCGGAGCGGGTGTAGCAGGCTGCGGAAATAGTCCCATTTTTGTCGTCTTTCCCGCGAAGGCGGGAATCCATGCCTCGGAAAGCACCATATTTAGTAGTTATGTCGGGGTTTTGCCCCAACATGGATGCCCGCCTGCGCGGGCATGACGGGAAAAGAGGCTGTGTCCGTCTTTTTCCGCACCCTGACAGGGGGTATCTGAACGCCAGTGGTGTTTTGTGGGACAATAGCTTCATTGCCTGCTAAATGCAGATGGCAAGTGCCGGAACGAACCGAGGGTGCAACATGCAGCAAGCTAACTGGGGCTGGGTAATTGCGGCGGCCGTGGTTGGGCAATGCATGCGTCGTCTACAGGACCAACGAAAAAGGCACCGGGTCGAACTGTCACAATCTCCTGCGCTCGGGCGGGAGGGGGTGACGTTGACGAGCCTTGATAAAATCGTCTTGGAGATCGCGCGGCACGAAGCTTTGGCAAGCAGGTACGACTCCCGCCGACCCCTTTTTAGGGCCAATCCGCTGGAGGATGAAACCGCTGAAGGCGGTTGGGACTTCTTCCTGGAGGATTGGGGCAAAGAGATATTCGATGCATACACTCGGACGTTCCCGGAAATCCGGGAAATGAAGCAGAGTAAGCGCGAGCGGCGGCTTCTTTTGGCCGTCGAGAAGTCACGTGCGGCACGGGCTGAATGTGCGAAGCTATACATTACTTCGCCCCACGGCGAATTTAGAGCGATTCCCGGCTGGATGCTTATTAGTGCACATGAAAGTGATGAAGTGGTAATTCCACCAGTCTGGGTATGAAGGCTTGCCGCAATCTCAGCTCAGACGTCGGTGTTTTTGTGGACGCTGTTATGCTGAAGGGCTGCCTCAGCCGCCCCATCCCCTCACCCCGACTCCAACTCCGTATCCCAGTACAGGAAATCCCGCCAACTCTCATGCAGATAGTTGGGCGGGAAGGCGCGGCCATGTTGTTGCAACTGGCTGCTGGTGGGCGTGATCGGGCGCACCAGCGGGAACATCCGGGCCTCGCGCGGCAGGCGGCTGCCTTTGACCAGATTGCACGGCGAACAGGCGGTGACGACGTTCTCCCAGGTGGTGGTGCCGCCCTTGCTGCGGGGGATCACGTGGTCGAAGGTCAGGTCGTGGGTGGGCAGCGACTGGCCGCAATATTGGCAGCTGAAGCGGTCGCGCAGGAACACGTTAAAGCGGGTGAAGGCCGGACGGTGGACCGTCGGCATGTACTCTTTCAGCGAAATAACGCTGGGCAAGGCCATCTCGCAACGCGGCGAGTGGACGCAACGGTCATACACCGAGACCACGTTGACGCGCTCCGAGACGACCGCTTTGACCGCTTCCTGCCATGACCATAAGGAAAGGGGGTAGTAACTCAGCGGACGGAAATCCGCATTCAGAACCAAGGCCGGGCAGCTTTCGAGCGCCAGGGACAAAGTCCGCTCCTTCCCTCACGGGTTGGTGTTACCAGATATAGTATATCTAACAGAACTCTGTACTAAGCAAGCATAACAAATTGGTGACAACGCAACTATCCCCGAACGGAGGGGGGCGGCTGTATTGTCGCCGCCGAGCCTACAGCCCGAAGCCCTGGGCGGCGAACTCGATACCGGCGATCAGGCCCTCATCGTTGATCGAATGGCCCAAATTCTTGCACATCAGCGATAGCACCGGCACGCCGACCAGCCGCAGCGCATTTTCCGCCAAGGGCAGGAAATCGGGAACCACCGTTTCGTCTTCCTCGCCATGCACCAACAGCACGCGCGGTCGCGCGGTCAGTTCGTCGGGCAGGCGGTCGGGGGCGATCAGCAGGCCGGAATAGCCCAGCAAGGCGGCGCAGGGCTTGGGGCGGCGCAAGCCGACATGCAGCGCCATCATGGTGCCCTGGGAAAAACCGATCAGCACCAATTCGTTGTCGGTCAGGCCGCGTTCGGCCAGATTGCCGTCGATGAAGGCGTTCAGCACCGGGGCCACGGCGCGCGCCTCGGCCAGCAGCTTTTGCGGATGGCGGTCTTGCAGGCTGAACCACTGGCGGCCCATGGGGGCCATGTCGAACGGAGCCGGCGCATGCGGAGCCAGGAACGCGGCATCGGGCAGACGGGTGGCAAAATAAGGGGCCAGGGCGATCAGGTCGTCGCCGTCCGAACCGACGCCATGCAGCAAGATCACCAATTGCTTGGCCGGACCGCCCGCAGCGGGGCCGGCGCTGGGACCGGAAAGGGTGGTGTCGGCCATCGGGGGAAGCTCCTTGTCGGACGGACGCGGGGAATCGCGCCTGACGGGAAGTCGTAGCCGAAAAACGGTGCTATTGTCATCCCATGACGTCGCCGACCACCCGATTTGCCCCTAGTCCGACGGGGCATTTGCATCTGGGCCATGCCTATTCGGCATTGTTCGCCTTCGCCGCCGCGCGTCATGCGGGCGGGCGCTTTCTGTTGCGCATCGAGGATATCGACACGCTGCGTTGCCGCCCCGAGTTCGTCGCCGCCCTGGAAGAGGATCTGTCATGGCTGGGTCTGACCTGGGAAACCCCGGTCCGCCGCCAGTCCGAGCATTTCGCCGATTACCGCGCGGTCCTGGCTCGGCTGGAGGGGCTGGGCGTTCTGTATCCCTGCTTTTGCACGCGGGCCGACATCGCCCGCGCCGGCAGCGCTCCGCATGGTCCCGACGGGCCGGTCTATCCGGGCAGTTGCCGCATGTTGCCGGCGGAGGAGGCGTTGCGGCGGCGGGCGGCGGGTCATCCCTTCGCCTTGCGCCTGAATATGGACAAGGCCCGCGCGCTGGCCGGGCCGCTGGCATGGCGCGACCACGACGCCGGGCTGGTGACGGCGCGGCCCGATCTGTTCGGCGACGTCGTGCTGTCCCGCAAGGACGTGCCGGCCAGCTATCATCTGGCGGTGACCGTGGATGACGCCGGGCAGGGGGTGACGCTGGTCACGCGCGGCACCGATCTGTTCGCCGCCACCCATGTACATCGGCTGTTGCAGGCGCTGCTGGACCTGCCGACGCCGGACTATCACCACCACCGGCTGTTGACCGACGAGCAGGGGAGGCGGCTGGCCAAGCGCGACCGCGCCGCCACCTTGCGCTCGCTGCGCCAAGCCGGACAATCGGCGGCTGCGGTGCGGGCGATGGTGGGGTTCGGCGGGGGCTTGTGATGCTCGTCACAGCGTGGCGGGCGAAAGATGGTTTTAATGGTCGCCAGGTTGGGAAATCTGGGCATCGGCGGTGACGCCGATGGGGTGACGAGAAATGCGGTATTCGGAGAAACGGACGGTTCACTACGCTCTGTACCCGAGCGTCAAAGAAGGCATGTCGGTTGTCGGTGTTCTGGTGGCGGTGTTCGCCTTGGGCTTCGTCGCCACGGTGATTGCCAGCATGTTCGTCGATGGGCGCTTCCAGATGTCGCATGTCGGCACGATGTTTTCGTCGCCGCGCAGCAGCGCACAGGTGGTGGCCGCCGGGCCGAGCGATGGCGACATCAAAGGCGCCGCCGAGCGGGCGGTCGAAGCACGCTATGCGATGTCGGCCGGCTATCAGCAGAAAACCATCCTTGAATCGGTGCGCGTCCTCGATAGCCGCCCCAATCGCGGCTCCAACAGCTGGGCGGTGCGCATGGCGATGACGGTCAAGACCGTTTCCAGCGAGCCGCAGCCCAAGGATGCCAAGCACCCGGCCCGCCTGAGCGGCGCCACCGGCGCCGGTGGAGACCCGCGCTGGGTCAATCTGGCATGGTCGGGCGAGCGCTGGTTCATTTCCAATTACGAGTTCAATTGAGCGGGCGTTGCTGCGACGTCGCGCACTCGTGATTTGGGAGGGGTTTGCTTGAAATATGTCATGCCCAACAGGGTCAACCGCCTCCACTGGCTGCGTCATGACGGGGTGACGCTATCCCATGCGAGCGGCATGACGCGGGGCGGCGGGGCAATTCGCGCCGCGCTTCATTTGGCGACGGTCGCGGCGTTGCTGGCCGCCCTGGCGGTCACGGTCGCCCCGGCGGCGGCGGCGCGCGAGATCAATCTAGGCGGTCGCCAAAGCATCGACGGCCAGGGCGCCGACGCCAACAAGGAATTCCATCTGCCGGCCAATACCGTGGCCTTGCCGACCTTGCTCGCCCCTGTGCGCGATCAGGCCAGCGGACAGATGCGCAGCGTGCGGGTCGATGCCTATCTGTCGTCGAACGATGGTTTGACGGCGGCGCGCACCTCGGCGGCGGTCAAGCAGATCGCGACTGTCGCCCGTCAGGTGTTGCCCGGCAAAAGCGCCGACGTGTTGCTGTCGCCGATCAACGGCCCGGTCGCCGTGCGTAAGGCCATTCTGACGGCGGTCGAGCATGTTCTTGGTCCCGACTGGAAGGGGACGGTCTATATCCGCTCGATGACGGTATTCTGAGCCTGTCGTCGTCGCGGACGGAAAAACCCTCCACAGCGCCGGCCAATGCATTAGTATCCCGCTTCCCTCAGGAGCGCGCGATGCAGCCGGACGACGATTTCTCGAAGACAGTGATCACTCAATCGGTAGCCTTGGCCCG
>DATGZW010000267.1:0-5146 GCA_035297005.1 Patescibacteria group bacterium | reverse complement strand
TATCGCCAGCCCGCCGGAAGGGTCGGCGATAGCGGACGTCACCCTGTGCGACGCCGCCACCAACGAAACTCTCTGGAGCGCGGCGATTCTCCCCGAGGCGTTGACCGCCTTTGGCAATCTGCACCGCGCCCGGATCGCCGTGCCTGCCCCCCTGGCGGCGGGGCGAAACGTGGCGCTACACCTGCGCTCACGGGCCTGCCTACCGCTTGAGGTCGTCAGCCTGATCCTGCGCACCGAGTTCTCCGGCCAGGACGAGCCGTTATCGGCGGTCGCCGCCCAAGGCCCCATCTGGATCTACGGCACCGGCGAGGGCGGACGCAAGGTAGCGGCGGAATTGATGCGGCAGACGGGAACGGCGCCCGCAGGCTTCCTCGACAACTTCCGCGACGGCATGCTCGACGGCATCCCCGTCAGCACTCCCGATGCGGCCCGCGGGCGCATGCGACCGCAAGACGGCATCATCCTGGCGACCCAGCACTGGGACCGGCTGTGGCCGCAACTCGGCGACCTGCCGCCGCAGCGCGCCTATACCGCGCACCCCCATTATGGGGCGCAGGTGCGGACCCTGCCCCGCCGGCACGGCAGAACATGACCGGCCTTGCCACCCTGAACGCCGCCCTGGCTGCGGCAGCCCCGCGCCTGCTGTCGGTGGATGTGTTCGACACCCTGTTGCTGCGGCGGACGCGACCGGAATACCGTCGCTTCATCGACGTGGCGCAGTTGCAGGATATCGCCTTGGCCCCCGCCTCGCCCGGCGCCGATCGGCTGTTGTCAACGCGCCTGTCGGTGACGCGGCGAGCCTATGCGGCGGTGCGCGACGGCACTGGCCGAGGCGAAGTACAATTTACCGCCATCCTAGCCGAGATGTGCCGCGAGCTGGGGCTCGACACCGCCGCCATCGCCCTGCTGGAGCAGGTCGAGTTGGACTATGAAACCAGCGTTCTGACCCCCAACCGCCGCTTGGCCGAGGCTTTGAACGCCACCGGCATTCCCATTGCCGCCGTCAGCGACACGCCGCTTTCCGCCGCCGCCGTCGCCACCTTGCTGCGCCGCCTGCTGCCCGAGCTTGTCATCGCCCGCCTTTATGCCAGCAGCGATGTCGGCCTGACCAAGCGGGCCGGAACGCTCTTCGATTATCTGTGCGAACGCGAAGCGGTGCGCCCAGAACACGTCCTGCATCTGGGCGATCATCCGTGGTCCGACCGCGACATGCCCCGCCAACGCGGCTTGCAGGCGCTGCATCTGCCCCGGCCTGTGCTGTGGCGATGGCTGCACGGCTTGCGCCACCGGCTGATTCGTCACACCCTGCGCCGACGCGGCTTGATTCCGCCGGCTCTTTGAGTGCCACATGGAGGGGGAATGTCTTGGCGGGAGCGGGTGATTAAGATGGCGGAAACCTTGAGCGTTGGTCTGGTGCAGATCAACAACAGCTTTTCCGGTCAAAGCTACCTGCCCTATTCGGTGGCCTGCCTGGAAGGCTATGTGCGCCGCCACAGCCCCACCCCCGCCCGCTATCGCTTCCTGCTGCCGGTCTATAAGCGCGTTGCCGTGCAGGCGGCGGTCGAGCAGTTGATCGACTGCGACGTCGTCGGCTTCAGCACCTATGTGTGGAACGCCCGCATCTCGCTGGAGATCGCCCGCCGGCTGAAGGCGCGCAAGCCCGAGATCGTCATCATCTTCGGCGGCCCCCACGTCCCCGACGCCACCGAGCCATTCCTGCGGGCGAATCCCTTCATCGACGTCGCCGTCAACGGCGAGGGCGAACAGGTGTTCCTGGCGCTGCTGGAGCACCTGCCCGACCGCCGCTGGGAGGACATCGCCGGGACCAGCCATATCAATGCCGAGGGCCGTTTCATCCAAACGCCCAAGCCGACCCGCCTGAACGATTTGTCCCAGGTGCCGTCACCCTTCCTCGACGATTTGTTCCTGCCCTTGATGCAGGCGCATCCCGACGAAGCCTGGATCGGCTTGTGGGAAACCAATCGCGGCTGCCCGTTCCAATGTACCTATTGCGATTGGGGCTCGGCGACGGCGGCCAAGCTGGGCAAGTTCGAGATGGACCGCCTGCTGGCCGAGGCGGCGTGGTTCTCGCACCATCGCATCGAGTTCATCTTCTGCTGCGATGCCAATTTCGGTATTTTGCCACGCGACGTCGAACTGGCCGAAGCCGTCGCCAAGCTGAAGCGCGAGACCGGCTATCCGATGGCGTTGTCGGTGCAGAACACCAAGAACGCCACCGAGCGCGCCTATCTCACCCAGAAGATCCTGTCCGACGCCGGGCTGAGCAAGGGCGTGGCGCTGTCCATGCAGACCCTTGACGGGGGCGTGCTGAAGGCGATCAAGCGCGACAACATCTCCCTGGAAACCTATCTGGAGCTGCAACGCCGCTTCACCCGCGACAAGGTCGAGACCTTCTCCGACCTCATCATCGGCCTGCCTGGCGAGACCTATGAGACCTTCGTCACCGGCATCGACACGCTGATCGCCTCGGGCCAGCATAACCGCATCCAGTTCAACAATTTGTCGATCCTGCCCAATGCCGAGATGGCCGCGCCCGACTACATCCGCACCCATGGGCTGGTGACGGTGGACAGCGAAATCATCAACATTCACGGCAGCAAGGAAATCGGCGAGGACGACGTCGCCGAGATCCAGCAATTGGTGATCGCCACCGCCAGCCTGCCGCCCGAGGACTGGCGCCGCGTGCGCGCCTTCGGCTCGATGACGGCGTTCCTGCATTTCAATAAGCTGTTCCAGATCCCCCTGATCCTGGCCCACGAGCTGGCCGGGCTGCCCTATCGGGCAATGTTCGAAGCCTTCATGCGGGCCGATGCCGCCAGCCATCCGCTGCTGGCGGAAATCCGCGATTTCTTCCTGGAGGAAGCCCGCGTCATTCAACGGGGCGGGCCGGAATATCATTACTCGGAAGAGTTCCTCGGCATCCATTGGCCCGCCGACGAGTTCATGTTCATCCACCTGACCGCCACCCATCAGTTGGACCGCTTCTATGAAGAAGCCCGCGAACTGCTGCTGGCGCTGATCGGCGGTGCCGCGCCCGCCGCTCTGGATGACGCCATCCGCCTGAACCGGGCGCTGATCAAGCAGCCCTTCGTCACCGATGACACCAGCGTCACCCTGGATAGCGACGTCCGCGCCCTGTGGCTGGCCGTGCGCCAGGGCACGCCCGAACCGCTGAGCGGCGGCCCCATCACCGTGACCATCGACCGCGCCGCCTCCGCCTATGACGACATGCAGGCGTGGTGCCGCGAGGTGGTGTGGTGGGGCAATAAAAAGGGCGCTTATCTTTATACCAACCAGGTGGTCGAAAAGCAGTTGGCGGGGCATTTCTAACATGCTTATGCGCCCCCTTGGCCGCAGCGGCCTTGCTGTCTCCGCCATCGGCTTCGGCGCTTGGGGCATTGGCGGACATACCGCCGGCGGACGATCCTATGGAGCCACTGACGATGCCGTATCGCTGGCGGCATTGGAGGCGGCGTTCGACGCCGGGGTGACCTTCTACGACACCGCGCCGCTCTACGGCCTGGGCCATAGCGAGGAACTGATCGGGCGGGCCTTCCGCGCTCGGCGCGACCGCGTGGTGATCGCCACCAAGGCCGGCTACAGCGATTTCACCGCCGCGCCCGATGTCTCGCCGTCGGGCATCCGCCGCTCGTTGGAAGCCAGCCTGCGGCGGCTGGGAACCGATTACGTCGATCTGCTGCAACTGCACGATGCCGACCCCGCCTATCTGGCCGAGCATCCCGAAGCCATCGACACCCTGACCGCCCTGCGCGCCAAGGGGCGCATCCGCGCCATCGGCGCCAGCGTGAAAAGCCCGGCACATGCGCTGGCCCTGATCGAAAGCGGCGTGGTGCAGGTGATTCAGGCCAATTTCAACATGATGGATCTGCGCGCCTTGGACTGCGGGCTACTGGCGCGGGCCGAAGAGTTGGGCGTCGGCATTGTCGCCCGCACGCCGCTATGTTTCGGCTTTCTCACCGGCCACATGACCGGCGAGGAGGAATTTCCCGCCGACGACCACCGCTCGCTGTGGCCGCGCCGGCAGTTGCGGGCCTGGGCCGAGGGCGCGCGCCAGCTTCTTAGCCTCGACGACCGCGCCCCCGGCGAGACCGGCACCACCACCGCCCTGCGCTTCGTGCTGTCCTTCGCCGCCGTCGCCACCACTATTCCCGGCATGCTGACCCCCGCCCATGTCGCCGAGAACACCACCGCCGGCGGCCAACCACCGCTGTCCGCTGCCGCCTTGGCCGAGGCCTTGCGGCTCAGCCGCGCGCATAACGGCTTCATCGCCACGACGGAGACCGCCTCATGAGCGACGGCTTGGCACGGATCGACGTCGCAGTGCTGGCCGGCGGCTTGGGCACCCGGCTCAAGGGGGTTCTGGGGGCCACCACGCCGAAAGTGCTGGCCCCCATCCATGGGAGACCGTTCCTTGATCACCTGCTGGACTGGCTGGCCGGATATGGCGCGCGCCGCGTGGTGCTGTGCCTGGGCCATCTGGCCGAACAGGTGAGCGCCCATCTGGCCGCAGCACCGCCCGCCCGGCTTCACGTGACGACCGTCATCGAGCCCCAGCCATTGGGCACGGCGGGAGCATTACGTCTGGCCCGCTCGGCCCTCACCAGCGACCCTGTGCTGGTACTGAACGGCGACACTTGGCTCGACGCCGATCTGGCCGGTTTCGCCGACCGTCACCGGGCCAGCGGGGCGCTGGCGTCGTTGCTCTGCGTGACGGTGGACGACGCCTCGCGCTATGGACGGGTGGAACTGGACGACAGCGGCCATGTGCTGCGCTTCGTCGAGAAAGACCCCGATCATGCCGGCCCCGGCATCGTCAGCGCCGGAGTCGTCCTGATCTCGGCGGCGCTGCTGGAGCGGATGGACAGCATGCCGGGGCCGTCGCTGGAATGCGACGTCTTGCAGAAACTGCCGCCGCGATCCATCCGCGCCGACATCGCCCCCGGCGCTTTCATCGATATCGGCACTCCCGCCAGCCTGGATGCCGCCTCCGGCATCATCCCCGACCGCGCCGCGTCATTTTATTGACGATTGGTTAACGGGCTTGTGCCTAAAGTGAGGCTGCTCCGAGCCACAGGCAGAATGGCCTGAGGTTGAACCACCCCTC
>DATGZW010000266.1:0-19090 GCA_035297005.1 Patescibacteria group bacterium | reverse complement strand
ACGAAGATCGTCTCGCAAGCTCCATACCATAGTACCCTAAGCGATATCTGCCGAGAACAGTGAATGATCTTCTTCAGCCCCTGGTGTGAGGCGGCTTTCGTCTTGCAAACGGCGAATGCCTGCCCGCTCCGGGCGTTTGCGATTCGCAAAGCGCATTGCAAGTCGCACCGGAGGGTGGCCGCTTTTCTGTAAATTTCGGCGTGCTAGGTAGCGGAAAAATGGCGTTTTTCCTCAGCTTGCAGGCGATGGCGCTGTTGGCATGCCGTTTGCTGATATTCAGGGAAAGCTGTTGGTCTCCAGCAGCGAGGAATCAGCGTAAGAGAGTTTCCGATGAGCAACGACGACAACATCATCATCCGCCGCGCTTATGCCGAGGCCTCCTTGGCCGCCAAAGAAAAAGGTCTGTCGGGGCTGCGGGCGCGCAATGCGGTGCTGGCCACCGCTGCCGCCGTGGGGACGCGCATTCTCGGCCGGACGATCACGTCGGCCGATGTCGAGCG
Organism: Patescibacteria group bacterium; assembly: GCA_035297005.1. Taxonomy (GTDB): domain Bacteria; phylum Pseudomonadota; class Alphaproteobacteria; order Rhodospirillales; family Magnetospirillaceae; genus DATGZW01. The sequence goes on along the minus strand of DATGZW010000266.1, from coordinate 18,590 downwards.
CCTTATGCAGCAAGCCGACTGAGCGAGGTCCACCATGGACGAGCCAATGCGCAAGATGATTGCCGAGGCTTACGATGAGACGGTTTCCGAGGCGATGGCCCAAGGCCATCCGCCGGAGAAAGCTCATGGCGAGGGCATCATCGCCGCTGCGATGTTCCTCTCGTCGATGACCGGGGTCGAGGACGCGGCCGCGCGTGCGAAAGTCGAAAGCCTGGGCCTGGAGCCCAACTGACCGCCCAATCCAAGGGAGCTGACATCATGGATCCGACCAGCGTCACCATTAATTGGACAGCCGACCTCAGCGTCGATGTGCCGGCCTTGGATGATGATCACAAGATCCTGGTAAACCTTCTCAACAGCACCTTGGTCGCCTGTTACGCCGGCTTCGGCGACGAGCATATCAACATTATCCTGGACGAATTGCTTGGCTACACCCGAACCCACTTTGCACGTGAGATCGACATCCTGGCACAATCGGGGTATCCCGGCTGCGCGGCGCATCAGCGCGAGCATGAGCGGATGCTGGCCGAAGTGACGGCGATGACGATGCGCGCCCGCATCGAGGTCGAGCAAGGACTCAGCGCCGAGGTGGGGGACTTTCTCAAGACTTGGCTGACCGATCATATCCTGGGGCACGACATGGCCTATGCCAAGTTTCTGAAAGCCGTTCCGGCGGCCTCTACCGTACCGCTGTGATGCTGTCGGCGCGGCTCTACCGCAGGGTGTCCGCCCGGCGCTGTACATCGGATTAAGTCGGGTCTATCCTTCGATTCGGCGAACAGGGTAGACCTGCCTGTCAACCGGGGGGCATGAGGTGACAGCAGCATGGCGTCAGGACACTCTCCCATAAAGCTGGAAGTTTCGCTCGCCGCCGATGGTCGGGGCATTGCCTCGCGGCGGTTCCTGCGCGGGGTGGTGGGCGCGGTGCTGGCGGTCAATCTGCTGGTCGGCGGCAGCGTCGCCTTGATCCTGGCTCACCGCAAGGTCCAAGAGCGTGCGCAGGCCGAGGTGACCACCCAGACCCTGGCCCGCGTTCTTGAAGAGAACCTGACGGGCTTCGTCACCAAGATCGACCTGACTCTGCTGACGGTGCGCGATGAGGTGTCGCGGCAGACGGCGGCCGGCGGTATCGACAAGCAAGCGCTCGAACAGGTGCTGGCTCGCCACGATGCCCGTCTACCCGAAGCGCTGGGGCTGCGGGTGGTCGATGCCCAAGGGGTCATCCGCTACGCGGTGGACGAGGTGGCGGTCAGCCAGGCCAGCATCGCCGATCGGCCGCAGTTCATCGAGATGCGTGACAACCCGCATGCTGGGTTGGTGATTTCTGCGCCGGTGTTTGGCCGGACCGCCCAGAAATGGATCATCACTCTGAGCCGCCGTATCGACAACCCCGATGGCTCCTTCGCCGGCGACGTCCACGTCGCCGTGGCGCTGGATCGCCTGACCAAGAACTTTACCGCCGTCGATCTTGGCTCTCAAGGCTCCGTCAGCCTGTGGGGCGACGGGCCGACGATGATCGCCCGCTACGCCGCCGCCACTGGAACTCGCCAGGAAGTGGGGGGAGTCGTTCCTTCGCCGGAGCTGACCGCCATGATCGCGGGCCAGCAGGAGGGCGGCCAATATCACACCCAATCGCGTGCCGACGGAGTGGTTCGGACCTTCGCTGTGCGCAAGCTGGGCGAGCAGCCGTTGTTCCTGACCGTGGGTATCGCCGAAGAGGATTATCTGGCCGATTGGCGTAAAGAAGCCCGCGAATTGGTCGGGCTTTCGCTGCTGTTCCTGCTGGCGTCGATTTTGTCGGCGTGGCTGGTCCTGCGCAGTTGGCGTCACCGCGAGGCCTATACCCAGGCGATCCTGCAATCCAAGGAGGAGGTCGAGGCGGAGCGTCGGTTGAATGCCTCGCTGCTGTCTTCGGCCGGCGAAGGCATTTGCGGCACCGACGCTCAGGGCCGGCTGACCTTCGTCAACGCCGCCGCCAAGCGGATGCTGGGGTGGCGCGATGACGACGGCCTGGGGCAGTTCCTGCACGGCCTTATCCACCATCACCGTCTGGACGGTTCGGAGTATCAGGCCTGCGACTGCCCAACCCAACTGACCTTGCGCGACGGCAATACCCGGCATGTCACCGACGACATCTATTGGCGCAAGGACGGATCCTCGTTCTCGGTGGAATACACCTCCGCCGCCGTCTGCGACGACAGTCAGGTGGTGGGATCGGTCACCGTCTTCCGCGACATCACCGCTGCCAAGGCCACCGAACGGCGGTTGCGCTTCTTCAAGGAAGTCCTCGACCATGCCAAGGATCCGGTGCAATGCATCGACCCGCAGGATGGTTTCCGCGTCATCCTGACCAACGCGGCGGCCGAGGTGCATTTCGGCCTGCCGATGGAGCAGTTGCTGACTATGCAGGTGCCCGACTGGGATCCAGGATTCAGCGAGATGACCGCCCATGCCATGCAGGCGCGGCTGGCCGCCAACGAGACCATCGTGTTCGAGACAGAACACCGCACCCAGCGCGGTCTGGTTCCAGTCGAGATCAAGCTCACCGCCGCCGAGGTCGATGGGCGTCTCTATTGGATCGCCATCGTCCGCGACATCGGCGAGCGCAAGCGCACCGAGGCCCAAATGGCCCGCCACTTAGCGGCCACCGAGGCGTTGAGCGCCATCCTGCGCCTGTCGCTGGAGGACCTGCCGCTCGAACGCATGCTGGAAGCGGCGCTGGATGAAATCCTGGCGCTACCCTGGCTGCAGTTGGAACAGCGCGGTGCCGTGTTCATCGCCGACGGCAATGGCGGCAGCTTGCGGATGGCGGCGCAACGCAATCTTCCCGACGACATCCGCGGCCGTTGCGCCTCTGTCGTTCGCGGTCATTGCCTCTGCGGCCGCGCCGCCAGTCTGGGGGAGGTGGTTTTCGCCGCTTGCTTGGACGACCGCCACGAGATCACTTTCGACGGCATGGCCGAGCATGGCCATTATTGCGTGCCGATCGGCAACGGCGCCGACATCATGGGGGTGCTCAACGTCTATGTCTCGCAGGGCCACCAGCGCAGCGACGAGGAAGAGACGTTCCTGCGCCTTGTCGCCGACACCCTGGCCGGCATCATCGGGCGGCGGCACGCCGAGGCGTCGCTGCGCGTCAGTGAGGAATTGGCGCGTAGCTTGATGAACGCCTCGGGCGATGCCGCCTTCCTGATGGATCGCGAGGGCGTTATCCTGGCGGCCAATGAAACCATGGCGGCGCGATTCCATGCCTCGCTCGACGGTTTGGTCGGGCAGCCTCTTCTTGAGTGGTTGACGCCGGAGCTCGGCGCTTCCCGGCGGGCTCAGTGGGAAGAGGTCATCCGGACCGGCAAGCCGATCTGCATTCAAGACGAACGCGACGGGTTGTGTCTCGACAACCGGCTCTATCCGATTCATGACATCGGCGGAGAGGTTAACCAAATCGCCGCATTCTCCCGCGATGTCACCGAACAGCGCCGGGCTGAGCGGGAGATCCGCGACCTGCTGAGCTACCAGCGGGCGATCTTGGAGAACACTCCCATCGGCATCGGCATCGTCAGCATGGATCGCCGGTTTATCCAGACCAACGACGCCTTTGCCAGCATCTTCGGATGCCAGCATCAGGATCTGATCGGCCAAACCACCCGCATCCTTTACGCCGACGACGCCCAGTACGAGGTGATCGGCCAGCGCGGCTATCCGCTGATCCAGGCCGGCGACATCTTCGACGAGGAAGTGCCGATGATCCGCCGCGATGGGGTGGAGGTCTGGGTGCGGCTGGTCGCCCATCGGGTCGATATGGCCGACCCCAGCCTGGGCGCCGTGTGGGCGGCGGAAGACATCACCGCGCGCAAGGCCATGGAAGCCGATCTCAAACGCTCCAACGAGGAGTTGGAGCGGTTCGCCTATGTCGCCTCGCACGATCTTCGCCAGCCACTGCGAGTCATCGGCAGCTATCTCAGCCTGATCGAGAGAAAGCTGCTGGGCCGCCTCGACGACGAGGAAAAGATATTCATCGGTTTCGCCGTCGATGGCGCCAAGCGCATGGACCGCATGATCATCGATCTTCTCGACTATTCCCGCATCGGCCGTAAGAACACCGACCGGCAACCGGTTGCCCTGGATGCCGCGCTGGCTCGTGCGCTGAGCAATCTGGAGTTCTTAATCAAGGATGCGCAGGCCGAAATCGTCGTGCCGGCCAACCTGCCCACGCTACCCGGCTATGAAAGCGAGTTGGAGCGCCTGTTTCAGAATCTGGTCAGCAACGCCATCAAGTTCCGCACCAATGAGCGCCTGCCCAAGGTCACCATCATCTGCCGGGAGACGCCGCGCGAGTGGATCATCGCCGTGTCCGACAACGGCATCGGCATCGCTCCCAAGGATTACGACCGCCTGTTCGTGGTGTTCCAGCGTCTGGTCGCGCGCGAGCAGTACGAAGGCAACGGCATCGGTCTGGCCGCTTGCCGCAAGATCGCCGAACATCATGGCGGACGTATCTGGGTGGAATCGGAATTGGGTCAAGGCAGCACCTTCCTTGTCGCCCTGCCGGCCCGCGAGGCGGCGATGGCTGGCGCCAACGCGGTCACCGTTCCGGTCTGAACTCGGCACTCCGGTTCTATCGCCAAGTCTTCACCATATGAGCGGTGCGGATAAAATCGGCATAAAATTTTTCACAACTACTGGCGGTGTCTTGGTGGAACATACTTTTTCACACCCAAGCGGTTGTCATTCTTCCATCAGGATAGGTTGGAACTATCAAAAACATCACATAAAATGATGAGTAGTAAGTGGTGGTGCGTTAAGTGCTGAAACAAAAAATAGAAAAATATGCGGCGATGGCGAGGTCAGCCGAACTAGCAATCCGGCAATAGTCGTTAATAGCCTCAGCCATCATCTCGATGTGTTTCCGTTCCTATGGTGGAGGCGCGTCATGGCTGTCAAATCCCCTTTGTGACAGCAGGATGAATGCAGAGAAATTCCTGAGTTTCCCGTGGCTCTTGCGTGCGGGCGATGATTGGAAAGCATTGGTGTAAATAGCATTTCGCGGACTAAGGGGTAAATAATGAAAGCGGCGACAGCATCACTCACGGGTGTTGAACGACACTTCGACAAAGACGAAGTTATCGTCAGCAAAACAAACGCAAAGGGCATCCTGACCTATGCCAACAGGGCGTTCCTTCGGGTGAGCGGGTTCACCGAAGCCGAAGTTATTGGCAAGCCCCACAATATCCTCCGACATCCAGCCATGCCGCGCAGCATCTTCAAGCTGATGTGGGAAACTATTCAGGCGGGTCGGGAAATATTCGCCTATGTAATCAATAGATCAAGTAATGGCGATCATTACTGGGTGTTCGCGCATGTCACCCCCAGCTTCGACGCCGAGCGGCGCATTGTCGGCTTCCATTCCAATCGCCGGGTGCCGGAGCGCGCAGTGCTCGATGCCCAGATTATTCCTCTTTATGCCGAGTTGGTGGGGCTGGAGCGTCGCGCCGCCGACCCGCGCAGCGGACTGGAAAGCGCCAGTCAACATCTGCAGGACATGCTTCGGACGAAAGGCCTCGGCTATGATCAATTCATCTTCTCTCTATAAAGCACGCGTGGCGATGATCGTTTCGATCATCCTGTTCGCGGCGATTGGGGCGGTCGAATTGAGCCGTGGCGACAGCTCCGTCTGGGTTGTGCTCATCGCCATCGGCGGCATGGCCAGTTCCACCGCCGCCGTATTGTTCGTTTTGCGTGTCCGCCGCGTGCTGGAGCGGGCTGTGGCCACCATGCAGGCGGTGGCCCGTGGCGATTTCGAAGCCCGTCTGGTCGGCATCCGCGAGGGCGGCTATGTCGGCGTCCTGCTCGACGCCACCAACGAACTGATCGATCGTACCGACGCCTTCGTGCGCGAGGCGGCGGCATCGATGGAGCATGTCAGCCGTGGCCAGTATTTCCGCCGCATCGTCGACCGCGGCATGTTGGGAGGCTTTCTAGGGGCGTCGCAGGTCATCAATGCGGCGACGGCGGCCATTGACGACAAGGTGAAAGCCTTCGCGACGGTCACCCGGCAGTTTGAAACCACGGTGGGAGAGGTGATTGGCCTGACCGCCGCCGCCGCCACCGAACTGCATGCGACAGCCGGGGCGATGGCGCACACCGCTGCCTGCGCCACCAACACCGCGATCACCGTCTCGGGCGCCGCCGAAGAGGCTTCGGCCAATGTCGAGACCGTGGCGGCGGCTGCCGAGGAGTTGTCGGCCTCGATCCAGGAAATCACCCGCCAAGTGTCCCTGTCGAGCCAGATTGCCACCGATGCGGTGGTCCAGGCTGGGCGTACCAGTCATGTTGTGCAAAGTTTGGCGGCGTCGTCGGAAAAGATCGGCGAGGTGGTCCGCTTGATCAGCGACATTACCTCGCGCACCAACCTCTTGGCGCTGAACGCCACCATCGAGGCGGCGCGCGCCGGCGAGGCCGGCAAGGGCTTCGCCGTGGTCGCCAATGAGGTTAAGGATTTGTCCACCCAGACGGCCCGTGCCACCACGGAAATCTCCGCCCTGGTCGCCTCGGTGCAGGCGGCGACCACCGAAGCCGCCAGCGCGATCAACGCGGTGGCCGGCACCATCAACGCCATGGGCGAATATTCGGCGGCCATCGCCGCCGCTGTCGAACAGCAGGGAGCGGCGACCAGCGAAATCGCCCGCAATGTCGGCGGAGCCTCGGCCGGTGCGGCCTTGGTCAGCACCAATGTTCAGGTGCTGTCGGCGGGGGCCGTCGAGACGGGCGACGCGGCCAAGGACGTGCTCTCGGCCGCCGCTCAGTTATCGCGCCAATCCAATCTGCTGAGCAGCGAAGTTGGCAGCTTCCTCGCCGCCGTCAGAAAGGTGGTCTGACAGCGCGGAGAAGGGCGCACATTTCGTTATTTCAAGGGGGGGAGCACGCCTTATTGGAGGAGATCAAGTTTCCTAAAGTCCATCATACCGCAGTATAGTCTCCTTAGGGATTTTGGCGGGCGCTGTGCGACCGGGTCTTAGGGAGTTGTCGGCGTGGCTAAACCGCTCGTGTTCTCGCAACGCTTCACCGGCAGGCGCTTGTCGCGCGCCTTGGCCAGTTCGTTTCTGCTGTTGGTGCTGTTGGGCTTCGCCACGTTGCTGGTGACGGATCTACTGGCCTCGCGCGAGCGTGAATATGACGCGGTGCGCCGGGATTCCGACAATCTGTCGCGGGTGATCGAGCGCGGCGTGCTGACCGCCGTCGAAAAGATCGACGTGGTCCTTAGCGAGACGGCGCACCAGTTCGGCCCGGTGGTCAACGATGGCAAGCCGCGCGACCGCTTGGAGGCCAATCTGGACCTGCAGCGCTGGATGAACTTCATCCCCGAGGCGCAGCGGGACAGTCTGCGGGTGATCAACCGCGAAGGCCGGGTGGTTTACAATGCCAGTGCGTCGGCGGAGTTGCCGAATGTGGTGGTGACCGACCGTGGCTATTTCCAGCGCCAGCGCGACGATCCCGCCGCCGGACTGGTGCTGTCCGAGCCGCTGTTGTCGCGTTTCACCGGCAATTGGCTGATTACCCTAAGCCGGCCCATGCAGCGCGCCGACGGTCAGTTCGGCGGGCTGGTGCAGGCGGCGTTGCGTACCGAATATTTCCAATCGCTGTTCGAAACGCTGGAGGTGGGGGCGGACGCCAATATCTCGCTGTTCGACACTGATCTGCGTCTGCTGTCGCGTCATCCGGCGATACCCGAGCAATTGGGCAAGCAATTCGACAACACCGATGTGCGGGCCGGGCTGGCTGAAAATCGGGCCACCGGCAGCTACGAAGCGGTGTCGCGCGTCGATGGGGTGAAACGCCTGTTCGTTTATCGCAAGCTGGCCAACTTTCCCTATGTGGTGGTGATCGGCCGCGCGCCCGACGAGTTCCTCTATAGCTGGCGGGTCAAGGCCTATCTTTATGCGCTCGGTTTTGCCGGGTTGGCCCTGTCGATGTTGTCCTTTTTGGTGGTGTTCCTCCGCCATACCCAGGAAAACCGCCAATTGGTCTCCAAGGTCTTCGAGACCTCGCGCGAGGGCATCGTGGTCACCGACGTCCAGGGGCGCATCGTCACCGCCAACAATGCCTTCTCCGAGATCACTGGCTATCAGGTTGCCGAAGTGATCGGCAGAACCAACGACTTCCTGAAATCCGGACGGCACGACGCCGATTTCTTTCAGGCCATGTGGACGGCGTTGCAAACACAGGGAATCTGGCGCGGCGAGGTGTGGAACCGGCGCAAGAACGGCGACATTTTCCTTGAATTGCTGTCGATCAACGCCCTGCGCGACCGCAACGGGGCGACCACCAATTATATCGGGGTGTTCAGCGACATCACCGAACTTTACAACGCCCAACAGCAGGCCGAGGCGGCTAATCACGTCAAGTCCGAGTTCCTGGCGACGATGAGCCATGAAATCCGCACGCCGATGAACGGCATCATCGGCATGACCGGGTTGCTGATGGATACCCCACTGACGGTGGAGCAGCGCCATCTGGCCAACACCACCCGCGTATCGGCGGAAGCGCTGCTGTCGATCATCAACGACATCCTGGACTTCTCGAAGATCGAGGCCGGGCGGCTGGATTTCGAGGAATGCCCGTTCGACGTCCCCAGTCTGGTGGAAGGGGTGGTCGACATCCTGATGCCGCGTGCCGTCACCAAGAAGCTGGAGGTGTCGGTCTATGTCGCGCCCGAACTGGCCGGCGAATTCCGTGGCGATCCGGGACGCATCCGTCAGGTGCTGATGAATCTGGCCGGCAATGCGATGAAATTCACCGAGCATGGTTCGGTGTCGATTCGCGCCACCCGCGTCGATGACGAACATGGCGAGCATTTGCATCTGGCAGTGCTGGACACCGGGGTCGGTATCGTCGAAGCAGCCAAGCCGCGCCTGTTCACCATGTTCACTCAAGCCGACGCCTCGACCGCGCGCAAGTTTGGCGGCAGTGGGCTGGGGCTGGCCATCTCGCGGCGCATCGTCGAAATGATGGGCGGCGAAATCGGCTTCGACAGCGTCACGGGGCAGGGTAGCCGCTTCTGGTTCACTGTGCCGTTGTCGCGAATTTCCGAATCCTCTCCCGATCACGAAGTCGCCACTTTTCTTCGCGGCCTGCGGGTGCTGGTCATCGACGACACCCCGACCAATCTGGAGGTGTTCCGCCGCCAGCTGGAAGGCTGGGGCGTGCGGGTGGTCGAGGCGGCGACGGCCATCGACGGGCTTGGCCTGTTGCGCCGGGCGCAGGCCGACGGCGCCGCTTTCGACGCCGCCATCCTCGATCATCATATGCCGCAAATGACCGGCATCGATTTGGCTCGGGTGGTACGGGCTGATCCCAAGCTGGCCGGTACGCGTCTGATCCTCGCCAGTTCCGGCCAAGAGGGCGACGAGGATCCGCGCGTCGCCGCCATCGGTTGGGCGGCGTTGCTGGTCAAGCCGATCCGTCCCAGCGTGCTGATGGACTGTCTGGCCTCGGCGGTGGGGCATAAATCGCTGAGTTCGTCCGCCATGGTGATGCCTCCGGCCGAGGCGCCGCGTCCCGCCGACATGCCGTTCCTGCGCCTGTTGGTGGCGGAAGACAACGCCATCAATCAGCAGGTGGCTGTGGGGTTGCTGACCCGGCTGGGCCATCGCGCCGACGTTGCCAATGACGGCGGCGAGGCGGTGGTGCTGGTCGAGCGTGGCGATTACGATCTTGTCTTCATGGACGTACAGATGCCCGGCATGGACGGCATCGAGGCGACCAAGGCGATCCGCGCTTTCTCAGGCCCCAAGGCGTCGGTGCCGATCGTTGCCATGACCGCCAACGCCATGGCCGGCGACCGCGAGGCATTCCTTGCTGCCGGCATGGACGACTACATCTCCAAACCGATCAGCCGGCGCGGTCTTGAAGCGTTGTTGAAGAATTGGAGCAACCGTCTGGCCCGTACCGGCGCGCCGCAGCCCGAACCGCAGCCTACTGCGGATGTCCCTTCGACAGAGCTGCGCGATGCCGCCGCTCAGGCCGAATTGGCCGAGGAATTGGGGCAGGCCCGCTTCGATGGCTTGGTGCGCAAACTGTTCGACGGATTGCCGGGGCAGCTTGCGGCGATGGATGCTGCGGTTGCCGCCACCGACGCTTCGGCGCTCGCCAAAGTTGCTCACAACTTGAAAGGCTCGTCAGCCAATCTGGGCTTTATTGGCTTGGCTCAGGCCGCCTTTGACTTGGAACAAGCGGCAAAGAAGGATGGTGACGGCTTGGCCGCATTGCTGATCGGGTTGCGGCGCCGATACGAGGAAAGTCTGGCCGTGACGTCGTGATGGACGGGCAGGTTTTCCCTCCCATTGTGTATTTGTTGTGAATACATTACTTTAATATAAATAAAGATGACACTAAGAGTAGAAAAATTGTCCTCCTCGCCCTCCTTAGCCATTTCGGTGTTGTTGGTCGAAGACAACCCCATCGACGCGCAGATCGTGATGGCGCGTCTGGAACGCTTCCCGGACTGCGGGGTGCGCTGGGTGACGTCGCTGGCCGAGGCGGTGGAGTCCTTGGGGCGCGACAAAGCCGACGCCATTTTGCTGGACCTGAACCTGCCCGACGGGGCGGGCGGCGAGTTGATCGACGCAATTCTGGTCGCCTGCGGTTCGGTCCCGATCATCATCCTGACCGGCACGGATGACGAAAGCCAAGGCTTGATGGCGGTTCAGCGCGGCTGTCAGGACTATCTGGTGAAAGGCCGCGCCGATGGGCAGGCGATCCGCCGCACCATTCTCTATGCCATCGAACGCAAGACCTTCGAAGCCGAAGCGCGCCTGCATGCCGAGGTGTTCCAAAGTGCCAGCGAAGGCATCACCATCACCGACGCTCAAGGCGTCATCCTCAGCGTCAATCCGGCGTTCTGCCGCATCACTGGCTATCGCCCGGAAGAGGTGATCGGGCTTAATCCGCGCGTACTCAGCTCGGGCCGCCAGGATGCGGCGTTCTATCGAGTCATGTGGACCACGCTGTTGGAAACCGGCTCGTGGAGCGGCGAGATCTGGAACCGCACCAAGACCGGGGAAATTTACCCCGAATGGCTCAGCGTGTCGGCGGTCGGTGGCCGTGGGGCAGCGGTCACCCATTATGTCGGCGTGTTCCTCGATATCTCGACCGTCAAGCACCAAGAGGAAGCACTGGGCCGGCTGGCTCATCATGATGCGTTGACCGGCCTGCCCAACCGCGTGCTGTTGGCCGACCGCCTGCGTCAGGCGCTGGTCCAGGCCAGACGCACGGGCCGCACCATGGCCGTGGCCTATCTGGACTTGGACGGCTTCAAACCTATCAACGATGAATGCGGCCATCATGTCGGCGACGACATGCTGATCGAGATGGCGCGGCGGATGTCTTCGGTTCTGCGCGGCGGCGACACTGTCGCCCGCCTGGGCGGCGACGAGTTCGTGCTGCTGTTCCAGGATCTGGCCGGGCTGGAAGAATGTGACGCCGCCTTGCAGCGCTTGCTGACGGTCATCAGCCAGCCGATGCGGCATCCGGAAACCCACGCCCCGTTCTCAATGACGGCCAGCATCGGCGTCACCTTGTTTCCGCATGACGAGGTCGATTCCGATACGCTGCTCCGCCATGCCGATCAAGCGATGTACGTTGCCAAAGAAGCCGGCCGCAACCGCTATAGCCTTTACGACCCTGAACATAGCCGGCGTTTGCTGCTGCGCTGGGAAAACGCCCAGATGATGCGCGCCGCCCTGGCTGGCGGGCAGTTCGAATTGTTCTACCAGCCCAAGGTCAACATGCGCCTGGGCACGGTGATCGGGGCCGAGGCGTTGATCCGCTGGCGCCATCCCGAACGCGGGCTGCTGCCGCCGTCCGAGTTCCTGCCGATGATCCAAGAAGTTGATCTCGATACCGAGGTCGGGGAATGGGTGATCGCCACGGCGTTGCAGCGTATGGCGCTGTGGAAAGCCGAAGGCCATTCCATCCCGGTCAGCGTCAACATCGCCGCCAGCCATCTGCTGCGCCCCAACTTCACCAGCCGTCTGGCCGAACTGCTGGCCGAGCATGCGGACGTGCCGCCACGCATGTTACAGATCGAGGTTCTGGAAACGGCGGCGCTGGAAGATATCTCGCAGGCGCGGGAAGCCTTGGAAGCCTGCCGCCGCCTGGGTGTCAGTTGCGCCCTGGACGATTTTGGCACCGGTTATTCCTCGCTGACCTATCTGCGGCATCTGCCCATCGAAATCCTCAAGATCGACCAGTCCTTCATCCGCAATCTGCATGACGACGCCGAGGACATCGCCATCGTCAAGGGCGTGATCATCCTAGCCGCCGGCTTCGGCCGCGCTGTTCTGGCCGAGGGGATCGAGAAGATCGAGCACGGCGAACTGTTGCTGAAGCTGGGCTGCGATTTGGGCCAGGGCTATGGCATCGCCCGCCCGATGCCATCGGAGGATTTTGTCGCTTGGGCGCAGAACTGGCGGGCGGATGCCTGCTGGCTGCAAGTGTCCTGACCCCGGCCCAACCAGCCGAAGGCCGCGCATTCTCGGTTCAGTGCGGTTGAGTGCTCTATACTAAAGGTGTAAAACGAACGTATCGTATCTCGGGTGATTGACATCACGAAGAGAGGACATATGCGGGCGTCACTCCCGGCAGGCCGATATGGTCAGACCATCGGTATGCGGCTATCGGTTCTTCTTCTGGCCCTCATGATGTGCTGCGTCATGTCGGGCGGAGCTTTCGCTTGGGACTACGGCACCAAGGACGAAGCCAAGACGATGGCCGAGCGCGCCGCTCAGTTCTACCGCCAATATGGCAAGGACCGCGCTTTCCAGGCGTTTCAGAATGGCACCGACGGCTTCAAGGACCGCGATCTTTACGTCTTTGTCTATTCCAACAGCGGAACCTGCGTCTCGCACGGAGCCAACCCGGCGATGATTGGGCGCAACCTGATCGATCTTGTCGATGGCGAAGGCAAGTTGATGATCCGCGAGGTCGTCGCCGTGAAAACCGCCGATTGGGTGGTGTTCCAATGGCGTAATCCGCAGAACCACGAAATCCAGAAGAAGTCCTCCTATGTCGTGCGGGCCGGGGAATATCTGTTCGGCGTCGGCGCCTATGACAATCCCGACCCAGCTCAGGGGGGGGAATAGTGACGTTGGCGCCTGCCCAGACCGAGTCCACCTTTGTTCCCGATAGCGGGTCGCCGTGCCGTCCGCAGGATCTGCGGCAATCGCCGTGGTCGGCGCACCGGGTGGCCTTGGCGGTCATCATCGGCTTGCTGGCCTGCGTTCTGCTGCATCTGAAGATTACCTATGACAAGGCCATGCGCGACGCCGAGACGTTGGTGTCGGCGCTGGCCAACGCCTCGGAACAGCATATCGGCAGCAGTCTGAACGCGCTCGACAACCTGCTGGAAGAACTGTCGGCGACCGTTCAGGCTGGGCGTCAGACCAACATCCGTTTTGCTAACGACTTCTTCGCCCGTCTGGCGTCCTATCCGGAAATCCGCTTTGTCGGCATCGTCAATGCCCAGGGCATTCTGCAACCCGGCACCTGGCCCATCGTCCCCATGGCCGATGGCGGCCTTGATGTTTCCGACCGCAAATACTTCACCGCGCAGCGTCAGGCCAAGGGGCCGGCGCAGATGATCATTGGCGAGACGGTGATCGGGCGGGCCAACGGCGAGCGCACTTTCCATCTGTCCCGTCCCATCCGCGACGCCGCCGGAAATTTCGCCGGGGTGGTGGTGGCCGCCGTCAATCCCGATTACTACGCGACGTTTCTGGCCTCGATCCTTTACGACGATGCCGGATCCTGCGGTTTGATTGGTACCGATGGACAGATCATCGCCCGCGCTCCCGACCATGTGCAAACCTTTGGCCGCGATATCTCCAACAGCGATTTGCTCAGCGCTTGGCGGCTGCACGGTCCGGTCGGGGTGGTCCATCTGACGGCCAAGACCGATGGCAACGACAAGCTGTTGGCCTATCGGGTGCTGCCGGACTTCGCCTTGATGGTGACCGCCGGTATTTCGCGGAACAAGGCGCTGGCTGGCTGGTGGCGCATGGCGACCATCGAGATGACCCTGCTGTCCGGCTTTTCCATCATGTTGCTGTACTGGGTAACCAGGATCGGCAATGACGGCAAAGTCCTGGAACGGGAACAACGGAAGCTGGAGGACACCGTCCAACTGCGCAGCCGCGAATTGGCCGAGGCCCGCACTCTGGCGGAGCGCCGCGCGGTGCAACTGGATTGGATCAACGAGGAAATCAAGCGTCTGGCCTTGGTCGCCGCGCATCATCTACAAGAGCCTTTGCGCTCCATCGTCAGCTACAGCCAGATGATTCGCCGGTCCCTGCCGCAGCGATCCGCCGACCTGGACGCCATGATCGACACGCTGTGCCAGGAAGGGGCCGGCATGAAGGCCCATCTGGGTGAGTTCGAAGCCCAGGTCTCCATCCTCACCGATTCCTTCAAAGCGTCCGATGCGCCGGTGGTCGAGTCGGATCACGCGCCGGCTGTTGGCCGTCCGTCCTTCGACTACATGGCCCGCGCCATCGCCGTGACCGTCATCCTGGCCATGCTGGCCGGTACGGCGCTGCAATTGCAGACCGCCCATGACAACGCCATTCTCGCCGCTGAAAACGTGACCGGCGCGGTGGTCAAATCCATCGAATACCATCTGCGCGGATCGATCCGCCGCATCGATAACCTGCTGAACGAAGTGGTGCTGGCGGTCGAGGATAATCGCCACACCACGCTGGAATTCCGCGACCGCGTGTTGTCGCGTATCGCCACCATGCCGGAAATCTTCCACATCGCCATTGCCGACGATACGGGATTGGTGTCGCCGCATACCTGGCCGGAGCGTGGCTTGCCGGAGCAAGGGCTGGATATCTCCGACCGGGAGTATTTCCGCAGTCAGATGCGCGCGATCGAGCCGGGGCGGTTGGTGGTGGGGTTGCCGCGCATCGGCCGGGTGGCGGGCGAACGCTCGATCCAGTTCAGTCATCCGCTGTTGGGGCCGACCGGCAAATTCGCCGGCATCGCCTTCGCCTCGATCAATCCCGACGTCTACGCCCGCTATCTGGAGACGACGCTGCTGGATGAAGGCGGAGCCTCCGCCGTGCTCAGCTTGGACGGCCACATTCTGGCGCGGGCGCCCAATCATATAGAGAAGTTCGGCATCGACATCTCGGACAGCGACTTGTTCCGGCTGTGGATTCCGCGCTCGTTGTCGGGCGTGGCGCAACTGGTGTCGAAGGCCGACGGCAATGATAAACTGGTCGGCTATCGGGTGTTCAGCGGCTTTCCGCTGGTCGTCACCTCCGGCATTTCACGCGCCAACGCCCTGCGGGACTGGTACTGGATCGCCGGCTTCGAGACCTTGATTGCTCTGTTCGCCGCCGCCATCCTGTTCCACTGGGCGCGGCGGGCCGATTTTTACGCCAAGGCATTGCGCGATTATCGCCAAAGCCTGTCGGCCATGGTGGCCGAACGCACCGCCGGAATGACCGCCGCCCATTTGGCGGCCACGCATCGTGCCGCCCATCTGGGCGAGGTGAACGCCAAGCTGCAACGGCTGACGCATATGATCGCCGCCGATCTTCAAGCGCCCTTGCGCTTGCTTGGCAGCCATATCGAGGCGCTGCATCACATGGTTCCCGGCGACGATGGCGAGTGCGCCCTGTGGCTCTCCTTCATCGGCGCCGGCGGGACGCATCTGCAAGCCTTGCTGCGCGATTTCCAGCGGTTCGTCATCGTCTTCTCGGAAACGCCGACGATGGAGCCGCTGGACAGCGGCGAGGTGGCGGGGGCCGCCGCCGACATGATCCGCACCATATTGAACGGCCAGGAGGTCAGTTTCGACATCGTACCGCTGCCCCGCGTCATGGCCGACCGCGATATGGTGATGGAGGTGTTCCTGCAATTGTTCTCCAACGCCATCATTCACCACAAGGGGCCGCAGGCGGTGCAGGTGCGGGTGAGCGCCGAGCGCCGGGGGCGGCAATGCGTGTTCTCGGTGTCGGATAACGGGCCGGGTCTGGCCCCGCAGCTTGGCGAGCGGGTGTTTCAGGCCTTCGAGCCGATGCATAACCGCGACCCCAATTCGACCGGCTTGGGGCTGCCGCTGTGCCGGATCATCGTGCAAAGCCACGGTGGGCATATCTGGATCGAACCCAGCGGGACTGGCGCCACTGTTTGTTTCTCGCTGCCTGAAATCGCGGGCTAACCCGCCGCTGTCAGAGGGACCGGTTCTGGTTTGTGCAGATAGGCGGCCACGGTCACCGCTTCCGACAGGATTTTGCCTTTTTTGTAGAGGCGATCCACGGCGGTCAGCGCCTTGAACACGTCGGCCACCACCATGATGCGGCCAAGGAAATTGATCTCGTTGCCGGTCAGACGACGTGGTGACCTTGCCGCAATCATGCAGCCAGCCGGTCACATGCAGGTCTCCCAGTCGTCGTCGGACATGCGCGGCCTGGGATTGCACGGCGGCTTCGGCCACCAGCGCCTGATCGGGCGGTGGCGGGGTGCCTCTTATTTGAAGAACGAGGGGGTGGCGCCGGTGAGTTTGCCGATATGGGTGACGATGTAGCGCAGCAAGGCCATGTTGGCGGAAAACTCGCCGCGTGTGATGGTGTCGCTGGCTGCCCTCACCGTGATGGTGCCATCGACGCTGTCGTCCAGATTGTTCAACTGAGCCAGCTTCAGCTTGACGCTGCTGCCGACGGGATGGGCGCTGTTCTGGAAGCTGATGCCCGAGACCGAGATATCGATGACGGGATAGACCCGGTCCTCGATCAACACCACCAAGCCTTTCCAATATCGGCGAACGTCGGTCCGTCTCTCTATCATCGGGCTCATGCTGGTTTGTCCTCTGTCACACTGCGCGCGTTTTATCGAAGCAAGACGCGGTCGGTCGATACCGGGGCGGTTGGTGTGACAAACGCAAACAGCATGCCATGCCCGGAATGGGGGAATTTATTGGCGCATAACGCCATTCACCCGCCAAGACCGGCGTAAAGTGGCTGTTTGGATTGAAATGCGCGAAAAATTGTATGTAAACTTTGCCGAATAATGCCGCCTGCGATGCGTTATGCGAATGCCAGGCGGAATGCGGAGATGCTCAGGCGACAGGGGCGCGCGGCGTGATCCAGAACAGCCGTCAGGACGTTCTGGTCGAGGTGGCTTTTCAAGACGGCCGAGGCCGGATGGCAATGATGGGCGGATGGGCTCCAGACGATAATCATCGCCAGGAGCCCATCCGCTCGTCACCTTGCCTGCACAGCTCCGGGGACATGACGTGATGGCCTTGGGTATCGGCCATCAACGTCACCCTGGCGCTTATTAGGCGGGCACATGCCCTTTATGCTCGACGAGCATGCTTCCTTCACGCTCGAACCGGCTATGCCAAGACAAGGCTTCATCAAGGATGTGCGGTGTGTGCAGGCCACCATGCCCGGCGCGGGCGGCCTGCTCGGAACGGGCGACATAATCATGCAACGCATCCCGATAGTCCGGGTGAGCGCAGTTATCGATGACGACCTGCGAGCGCTGGCGGGGCGACAAACCGCGAAGATCGGCCAGTCCCTGCTCGGTCACCAGAATCTGGACGTCGTGTTCGGTATGGTCCACATGGCTGACCATGGGCACGATGCACGAAATCGCGCCGTCCTTGGCCGTGGACGGCGTCATGAAGAGCGACAGATAGGCGTTGCGGGCGAAATCTCCCGAACCGCCGATACCGTTCATGATGCGGGTGCCCATGATATGGGTCGAATTGACGTTGCCGTAAATATCGGCCTCGATCATTCCATTCATGGAAATGATGCCCAGACGACGAATCACTTCCGGGTGATTGGAGATTTCCTGCGGCCGCAGCACGATGCGTTGGCGGTAGTAATCCAGGTTGTCGAGGAATTCCTTCATGCCCGCCTGGCTGAGCGAAAGCGCGGTGGCCGAGGCCATGGCCAGCTTGCCGGACTTGAGCATATCCAGCATGCCGTCCTGCAACACTTCGGTATAGCCGGTCATGTTGTTGAACGGACCTTCGTTCAAGCCCGACATAACGGCGTTGGCGATGTTGCCCACACCCGACTGCAACGGCAGCAACTCGGCCGGCAAGCGGCCCTTCGAGACCTCATGGCCGAAGAAATCCAGGATATGTCCGGCAATGTGCTGCGAAAGCTCATCCGGCGGCGAGAAGGAGGTGTTGCGGTCCGGCGCATCGGTTTCCACGATTGCCACGACCTTGTTCAGGTCCACATGCAGATAAGGCTCGCCGATGCGGTCGCCCGGCTCGACCATCATGATGGGCTTGCGGTGGGGCGGACGTTCGGTGCCGTAATAGATGTCGTGCATCCCTTCGAACGCGAGGGGTTGCCGGGAATTGACCTCCAGGATCACCTTGTCGGCCTGATCCAGCCAAGTCTTGTTGTTGCCCACCGAGGACGAGGGGATCAAGCGTCCGTCTTCCAAGACGCCCGCGACCTCCACAACCGCCACATTGAGCTTGCCGAGGAAGCCGAACCATACGAACTGCGCCACATGCGACAGGTGGATATCGATGTAATCCATCTGCCCGGCATTGATCCGGG
>DATGZW010000265.1:0-2243 GCA_035297005.1 Patescibacteria group bacterium | reverse complement strand
AACGGTTCGTGGCGGCATCATCATCCCCGACTCGGCCAAAGAGAAGCCGCAGGAGGGCGAAGTGATTGCCGTAGGCAAGGGCAAGATCAACGAAGACGGCAAGGTATTCCCGCTGGACGTCAAGGCTGGCGATCGCATCCTGTTCGGCAAGTATGCCGGCACAGAGGTCAAGGTCGACGGCGAGGAATTCCTCATCATGAAGGAAGACGAGGTGCTGGGCCTCATCGTCGGCGCAGCCAAGTCTGCCGAGCGGCACGAGAAGGCCGGCTCGCGGCGGTAGCACCGGCGGAAACGCCAGCACATTCCGGGCGCGTACGCGCCCACAGAATTCGCAAGACACGAGGAGAGAAAAGCAATGGCAAAACAGATCGTACATGGTGAAGAGTCGCGGCAGGCCATCCTGCGCGGCGTCAACATCCTGGCGGACGCAGTCAAGGTCACGCTCGGTCCCAAGGGCCGCAACGTGGTCCTGGAGAAGAAATTCGGCTCCCCCACCATTACCAAGGACGGGGTCACGGTCGCCAAGGAAATCGAACTCAAGGACGCAATGGAGAACATCGGCGCGCAGATGGTGCGCGAGGTCGCATCCAAGACCAGCGACGTTGCCGGCGACGGCACCACCACGGCCACGGTTCTGGCCCAGGCTATCTTCCGCGAAGGCGCGAAGACAGTTGCGGCCGGCGCCAACCCCATGGCGCTGAAGCGCGGCATCGAGCGGGCCATCACCGCCGTTTGCGGCACCGTCGACAAGGAAGGCAACCGCTCCAAGGGCGCACTCGATGAGTTCTCGCAGAAGGTTACCGGCGACATGATCGCCCAGGTGGGCACCATCTCCGCCAACAACGACGAAACCATCGGCAACATCATCGCCGAGGCTATGAAGAAGGTGGGCAAGGACGGCGTCATCACGGTCGAGGAGTCGAAGACCCTGGAGACGCAGCTCGAAGTGGTCGAAGGCATGCAGTTCGACCGCGGCTATCTCTCGCCCTACTTCGTTACCGATCCCGAGCGCATGGAAGCCGTGCTCGAGGAGCCCTACATCCTGATCTACGAGAAGAAAATCAGCTCGATGAAGGACGTGTTGCCGCTGCTGGAGCAGATCGCCAAGAGCGGCAAGCCGCTGCTGATCGTGGCCGAGGACGTCGAGGGCGAAGCCCTGGCGACCCTGGTCGTGAACAAGCTGCGGGGCACGCTGCAGGCCATCGCCGTCAAGGCGCCCGGCTTCGGCGACCGCCGCAAGGCCATGCTGGGCGACATCGCCACCCTCACCGGCGGCAAGGCCATCACCGAGGACCTGGGCATCAAGCTGGAGAACGTGCAGATGCAGGACATGGGCCGGGCCAAGAAGATCACGGTGGATAAGGACAACACCACCATCGTCGAAGGCCGCGGCAAGACCAGCGAGATCGAGGGCCGGGTGCGGGAGATCCGCGCCCAGATCGACAAAACCACCTCGGACTACGACCGCGAGAAGCTGCAGGAGCGGCTCGCCAAGCTGGTCGGAGGCGTGGCCGTGATTAAAGTCGGGGCCGCGACCGAGACCGAGATGAAAGAGAAGAAAGCCCGTGTCGAAGATGCGATGCATGCTACCCGCGCGGCCGTTGAAGAGGGCATCGTGCCCGGCGGCGGCGTGGCCCTGGTGCGCTGCGTCCCGGCGCTCGACAAGCTCAAGGTCGAAGGCGATGAGCAGATCGGCGTTAACATCGTGAAGCGGGCGCTGGAAGAGCCGGTGCGGCAGATCGCCGGGAACGCCGGCGAGGAAGGCGCTATTGTGATGGGCAAGATCCGCGAGTCGAAGATCGCCAACTTCGGCTACAACGCCCTGACCGGGGAGTTCGAAGACCTGGTCAAGGCGGGCGTCATCGACCCCACCAAGGTGGCGCGTACGGCGTTGCAGAACGCCGGCTCCATCGCTTCGCTGATGCTGACCACGGAAGCCCTGGTCTGCGAGATTCCGGAAGACAAGAAGGAACCCGCAATGCCCGGCGGCCATGGCGGCGGCATGGGCGGAATGTACTGATGTGATGAGAGGACGGCCGCGCCCCGCGGCCGTCCTCACCACATGATTGTCATCCCGAGCGAGCGCGACCGAACGAAGGTGAGGGAGCGCGAGTCGAGGGATCTGGAGTTTGGCCCCGCGGCAACGCGGGGCTTTTTTGTTGGAACCTGCCACGGATTTAAACGGATGGCCACGGATCAAAAGCAAACCGCCGAGGCGCCCACCCCGCGTGACCATGACGGCG
>DATGZW010000264.1:0-4118 GCA_035297005.1 Patescibacteria group bacterium | reverse complement strand
CCTTCGGTTGTTGCCGCCCCCCAGCGATCGGATAATTTATCGTTAGTAGGAGCTTAGGGCTATTGCATAATAGTACTCACGCCCACCGATCGAGTGGTATCTCCACCTTATTAGGGGAGGGTGTCGTTTATCGTCCTGTCTGCCTGTCTCATTTGGTAACCTTTGTCGTGCTAAATTGCAGCCAAAGAGATCCCCTCAAAGGAGTGGCCTGCCGCCATGACCGCCAACCCCGAGCCCCCTTCGTCAGAATATACGCCGACCGCGCTGCCGAGGCCGGAGCCGAAGCCGAAGCCCTTGCGGCGGCGGTTGGTCCTGGGCGCTGTCATTGGTGCGGTTGTCATCGCCGCCGTGGTGGCTGGGGCGGTCCTGCCGGGGGTGGGGTTGCGCTGGGGCGTGGTCGAGACCTTGCGCCGCCTGGGTATGGTCGAAGTCACACTGCTGGATGGTGATTTGTCGCTGTTCCGGGGCCGCGTGGTGGTGCGGCAGATGGCGGCGCGCCCAAAGGACGGGCGGGCCTTGGCGCTGGACGATCTGGCCCTGCATTTCCATTGGAGGCCGCTGCTGGATCGCCGTCTATCTTTCGAAGCGGTGGCGCTGAAGGGCTTGGCCATCGCCGTCGAAAAACGCGATGGCAGCTATATCGTCAACGGCTTGCCCCTGGTGGTGGCTGGCGCGGCCGGCGCGGCTGGTGCCGCCTCCGCTCCGGTGGCCAAGCCGTGGACGTTCGATATCGAATCGCTGCAACTCTCCGACAGCAGCCTGACCTATGACGACGGACAGACGCGGCTGACCGTCGATGTCGAAAAGCTCTCGGTCGATACCTTGCGCAGTTGGTCGCCCGATACACCGACGGCGTTCCACCTGCAAGGGAAGATCAACGGTGCTCCGGTGGTGCTCGACGGCACCGCGACGCCCTTTGCCACAGCTCCCGGAGTCGCGTTGCGGCTGTCGCTCGACCACTTCGATCTGGCGGCAGCGGCGGCGCAGTCCAAGGCGCTGGGTGTGTCGCAACTAGCTGGCAAGCTGACCGCCGATCTGACCATCGAGGGCCATCTGGACGCCAGCCAAATGGCGGCCAAGGTGGCCGGCAGTCTGGCCTTGCACGATCTGGCGGTGGCCGATGGCGGCAACCGTCTCGCTGCCAAGAGCATCGACTGGACCGGCAATGCGGCCCTGGGCAGCGGCACCGAAGGCGAAGGCAAGCTGGCCTTGCGCGGACTGTCGGCGGCGGCTGGATCCACCAGCATCGAGGCAGGTTCGCTCGACACCGATCTCAGCCGTTTCGCCCTGGACGGGCATTCGGGCCGCATCACTTTGGCCGGAACCGTCGGCGCCGCCAACGCCACGGTCAAGGCGGCGGGGCAGCAGACCACGTTAGCTGGGCTGAGGCTGACTGCTGACGATTTCAGCCTGTCGGCGCCGCCCCGCCGTCTGGCCTGGAAGGGCGGGGTGACGGTGGACAAGGGGTCGCTGTCCGCGAGTGGACTGACGGCGGCTCCGGGAGCGCTGGCCTGGACCGGCAGCGTGGATTTGTCGCTGGCCGATCCGGCGCAGCCGACCGGCAAGGCGACTGGCAAGCTGGAGGTGCAGGACGCCCATCTGACCGTCGGCGATTATACCATCGACGACAAACACGCGGCGGTGGACGGCACCGTCGAGTTGGGCGCAGCGGCGGCGGTCAACGCGGCGCTCATCCTGCATTCAGAGGGCCTGGCGGTGGCCGAGCCGCGCATCAACCAGGACTGGCTGGCGGTCGATCACATCGATCTGGCCTCGCTGAAGATGACGCCGCAGACCGGCGCGGTGCTGGGCAATCTGGTGCTTGGCGGAGTCTCGGCGGTGCAGCGGCATGGTGGCACCGGCGCATTTCCCTGGCGGGTGGAACTGCGCGACGCCCGCGTCGATCGCGTCGGCGTCGATCCGCACGGCTCGGTCACCGCTGGCGAGGTCAAGCTGAGCGGTGCGGTGGTGCGTCTGGTGCGCATGGCCAACGGCTTCCTCGGCTTCACTCCCGCGCCCCTGCCTGCGGGAACCGTCAAACCCGCCGCCGCTGCGTCCGCGCAGCCGCTGCCGCGTTTGTCGGTCACCCGTTTGTTGATTGGCGACCAAAGCCGGGTGGCCTTCGATGACCGCACTCCCAGCGATCGGGTGCAGATGCAGATTGCCGCCATTGACATCGCCGTCTCCAATTTGGACACCGGCATTCCCGAGCGCGACAGCCCGTTCTCGTTCAAGGCCAAGATCAACGATGCCTCGCTGTCGGCCAAGGGCACTTTGCGCCCGTTCGCCGATCCCTTGAGCGCGGATATCAAGGGGGAGGTGCGTGCGCTGGAGTTGCCGCCGCTGTCGCCCTATGCGGCGGATGCGTTGGGGATTCATCTGCATACCGGACATTTCGACGGCGACATGGCGGTCGAACTGAAGCGCGGCAAGCTGGCCGGCAAGATCGATCTGGCGCTATCGAACCTGTTCATCGCCCAGCCCGATCCCGGCGCGCCGATCAGCCGCAAGGCCGACATGCCGATTGAAACCGTGCTCGATCTGCTGCGCGACAGCGACGACCGCATCAAGCTGAACATCCCGCTGTCGGGTGATCTGAAGAACCCCGACTTCGACATCAGCGACGCCGTCAACCAAGCCGTTGGCGGAGCCTTGCGTTCGACAGCGGCGACCACCTTGGAGGTGTTATTCCCGGTGGCGGCGCTGGTTAGCTATGTCGTCGATTCCGACGACAAACGCCGCCTGTCGCTGGCGCCGCTGCCCTTCGATCCCGGTCAGGACGGCCTGAACGATGCCGACCGCAAGCAGCTTTCGGCCGTGGTCGGGTTGATGGCGCAGCGTCCGGGTCTCAAGCTCAGCCTGTGCGGCGCGGCTTCGCCTGACGTTGATTGGCCGGTGCTGGTGGAGCAGAAGCGCAAGGCCGAGCAGACGGCGGTGTCCAAGCTGCAAGGCTTCCTTGGCCTATCGCATGACGAGCCGCTGCCGCCGCCTGACCGCGACCTGCTGAGCCAGTTGGCCGAGCGCCGCAGCCGTCAGACCAAGGGCTTCCTCACCGATCAGGCCGGCATCGACCTGTCCCGCCTGTTCGAGTGCCGGGGCAAGGTTGACGAGGCGGGGGCC
Organism: Patescibacteria group bacterium; assembly: GCA_035297005.1. Lineage (GTDB taxonomy): Bacteria > Pseudomonadota > Alphaproteobacteria > Rhodospirillales > Magnetospirillaceae > DATGZW01. The sequence goes on along the minus strand of DATGZW010000264.1, from coordinate 998 downwards.
AAGGGTGGGCCGCGCGTCGATCTGCTGCTGTAAAGCAAAAAGGGGGCAGCGCTTCACGCAAGCTGCTGCCCCCTCGCCGGGCTCTGGCGCGGGCGTCGCCAATGCGGCATTTTCATGAAAATTGACAGTGGTCGTGCCGCCGGGGCGCTAAAATCGGCTGTTTCCGCGCGCCACGGGGCGATGGTGCGAATGATCCACAGCAAGCCGCTAAAGTTGTCGAGCGCGCCGTCATGGGGTAGGTTGCTGGCGGCAAGAGTGTGTAAGGTCGGACACGCCATCTTCACTTGGCGATGATTGGCTTGTCACGATACCGTCTGGTCGCGATCACAGAGGACAGGTTGAACAATGACGCTCTCCGCAAAGCTGCTCGAGGATATGAAAGCGCGCCGCGAGAAGGTTTTGGCCGGCGGTGGTGTGGACAAGATCAAGGCGCGACACGCGAAGGGTCTGATGACCGCCCGCGACCGCCTGAACGCCTTGTTCCAGCAGGACACCTTCCAGGAGGTGGGCACCCATATCCATCATCAAGCCCGGAATTTCGGCATGGACGGCAAGGACTTGCCGGGTGACGGCGTGGTCGTCGGCACCGGTTATGTCGCCGGCCGCGTGGTCGCCGCCTTCAGCCAGGACTTCACCGTCGCCGCCGGTTCGCTGGGCAAGATGCATGCGATGAAGATCGTCAGCGCCATGCAGACCGCCGCCCGCTTGGGCGTGCCGTTGGTCGCCTTCAAGGATTCGGGCGGGGCGCGTATCCAGGAAGGCGTCGATGCGCTGTCCGGCTACGGCCATGTGTTCTATCAGAACGTCCTGTTGTCCGGCGTGGTGCCTCAGATCGCCGTGGTCTGCGGTCCCTGCGCCGGCGGTGCCGCCTATTCGCCGGCGCTGATGGACTTCATCATCATGACCAAGAACAACGCCCATATGTTCATCACCGGCCCCGAGGTCATCAAGGCGGTGACCGGCAAGGCGGTGACGATGGACGAAGTGGGCAGCGCCGC
>DATGZW010000263.1:0-5098 GCA_035297005.1 Patescibacteria group bacterium | reverse complement strand
AACGGTGCAATCAGAGGATCCTGCTTCATTCAAATCGAGGCCAAATTTAATGGCATTGCCAGACGCTGATCCGGACCTAAGCATGTTAATCCTTTTGCCGCTATTGTCAGTCTTCCATGAGCTGTATTCTGTTCGCGTCATAAATTCGGTAGTGTTGTTTGCTGTGTGGGATATGTATACAATAAATACGGCGCCAATTTTATCTGATACATAGTGACTTCTTGTTGTGCTGCCGACAAAGCGGATGGGCAGACTGCTGGTGGTGGTGATTGCACCCAGTAGCGCCGCATTGCGCAAGTTCTGATCGCTGCTAGCAAACGCCATGCTGAGTGCCAACTGACGCAAATTTCTATCTTCCGCATAAGAAAGAGCCTGTACAAGGCCCGACACGCGCACGGTGTGGTCCGGCGAACTCATCAGGTCGAGAACGCGGTTGATGTCGGCCTGATGGTCGATACCGGCTCGGGTGACTTGCTCAGCGGTAAGCGGGGTCTTGCTCGTTTGCGGCGCGCACGCCGTCAGCGCAAAGGCGATGCAGCAGTTCAGGATAAAGAAGCGCATTAGCCGTCGCCCCGTCATTTGAGGAGATCCGATTCAATTGCGTATTTCTCGCCATTGGCGCAGGCCATGGTCCCGTGCGCCGTTGACCCGACGCGATCCAGGGCCAGGTTGACGTTGCATTTTGGGCTTCCGGCGTCGTTGAAATCCGCAACGAAGCTGAGGCGGTCCCCTGAAACCATCCCGCTTTGCGGGACACTGACGTTTTTCTTATACTGATTGCTGTAAGTCAATGTATTGTATTCCGTGATCGTGTCGAAGGTGAGTGACTTCTGGTCAAAATTGCGAATGAATACGTATGCCTTTTCATCTATCTTTTCCGATAGATAGTGATTATTGGAGCCGTGTCCGACAATCGTAATTGGAATATTTTCCGCCGTGCCGACAGCACCGGCCAATGCGGCGCCCCGCAAAATGGGATCGCTGCTGGCAAAGGCGCTGGTCAAAAGCAAATTACGCAATATCCGGTCGCCATTGGCGACGCCAACTTCCAGCGTCGCCAAGCGCACGGCCGGGTCTGGTGAATTCAGCAGATCCAGATCTCGCGTGATTTCCCCCTGACGCTCCGCGGCGCTTACCTTCGGCGGGGCATTGTTTGGCTTCAATGCCTCTATCCCCAGCCCCATCAAGGCGAACGGCACGAGAACCGCCGTGTTGATTACCTGGCCCGTCGTATCGATGCCCGCCGCAATCAAATTCTTGCTCCCCGCATTTGGGGTGTCAAACACCCATTGAACGGTGTAGTATTCGTTATTGTTGCAAGACATGGTTCCATTGGCAAAACCGCTATGATTGGCCAACATGGCTTGATCCAGCAGTAAATTTACTATGCATTTTGAGATTCCGGCATTGGCAAAATCCGCGGCAAAACTGATCCGGTCGCCGGACACCACCCCCAATTGCGCAAGATTGACCACGGTTTGGCCTTCGTTTCGCGTTCTATTGAAATCGGTGACCGTGCTGAAAGTGAACCGGTTCGCGTCAAAATTACCGGTATATATATTAAAAGCACCGCCAATTTTGTCGATGAAGTAATGTCGCGCTATATTGTATCTATCAATTTTTATAAGTATACTTTTGTTGGTATGAAAGAAACTTGCCAGGGCCGTGCCGCGCAAGGTGGGATCCATGCTGACGAGCGCTTGGGAAATAGCCTGCTGACGGTCGCCCGCCGGAATCTGGTCGAATGCCACGATGCGCAGTGCCGGGTCTGGCGCATTCAAAAGGGCAAACGCTTTGTTCAACGCGACTTGATGGTCAACATCAGCATTGCCGGTCGGCTGTTGGGTCGATGCCGCCCCTGCCGTGTTCGTAGCCATGCCGAGAAGACACATTATCGCCATAGCGCAAATGATCGTCCTTAACCACATATCTCCGCCCCCGCCCCCGCCCCTGATTCACGGATCCCGATGTGATTCCGGCCACCCCAAGATCATATCGGCCGGATTATTAAATGAGGGTACCCCCGCAGAAACCTTTTGATCGTCTCATAAAGAGCCGTTTCGGGTCAAGGTTGTGGTAACCTGCGGTTCCAGCCATTCGATGGCGTGACATGCTCCACAAAAACTAGACCACTCTGAGTTGGAGTGGTCGTGCTCCTGGCGACGAAGTGTCGGTTTTCAAGAATTGCCACAGAGGTTGGTGGATCACAAGCTCACCGGACCCCAATCAGCCAGCCGCCGCCGGTGACGACGAGCGCGCCGCTCGCTAACGCCCAGACTCTCCGGGGTCATCGGGCTCTCCGGGGTCATCGGGCGATGAGACGCGTCGTCCCACGCCCTTCATCTTCCGGCCATCGAGCAACGCCCCTATTTCCGCCGCGACACGGTCGGCGGCCACGCGCAGCGCTTCGTCGATATGAACATAGCGTTGGGTGACGCCACGGGCGGCGTGGCCGAGCAGGGCGGCGATGGTCAGTTCGGAGAATCCCATGTCGCCGGCCACGCTGGCGAAGGTGTGGCGCAGCGTGTGCGGAGTGACATCGGCCAATTCCGCCTGCGCGCAGACCCGGTCGAGCACCCGCACCACGCCGACGAAATGTCTGTCCCCCCAATCGGCGGGGAAGACATAGGGCGATCCGGTGCGCCTCGGCTGCGCGGCGATCAGATCGATGGCGGCTTGGCCGACCACGCGCACATGGGCGCCGGTCTTGCTGTCGGGCAGGCGGATGCAGCGGGCCTTCATGTCCACCCAGGACCATTGCAATTGCAGCGCCTCCATGCGGCGAAAGCCGGTCAGCAGGAAGAAGCGGATGGCCGCCAATCCGGTCGGATGCTCGCCCTCGGCGGCAAGTCGGCGCAGCGTCTCGCCCAGTTTGGCGATGTCCGCCGTGCCAAGGCGGCGGTCGCGCGGCTGGCTGGCCAGTTTGCGCACGCCATGGGCCGGATTCTTCTCGATCTTTCCCAACCGCACCGCATGTTCGAGAATGCTGTGCAGGGTGGAAATGGTGCGGGCGGCCACGCCTTCGCCACCGCTGGCGGCGCCGCCTTTGCCCCCGGCCCGCGCCTTGGCGGTCTTGCCGGCGGCGATATCGGCCTGCATCGCTTCGATGTCGCTGAGCTTCAAGCTGTCCACCGCCCGCCGGCCCAGCAACGGTTTGATGTGGACGGTGATGCGGCTCTTGTCCATCGTCAGCGTCGAGGCCTTGATCGGCCGGCGACTCCGTCCGACGATCCGGCCGGCCTCGGCCTCCTGAAGATACCAGTCGCAGATTTCGCCCACGGTGACGCCGCCGGTGTCGGGCTCCGACAGGGCGGCGGGATCGATGCCCTTGGAAACGGCCACCAGCTTCTCATGGGCGATGACCCGCGCCTCCTCCACCGTCATCAGTCCGTAGCGCCCGATGACCACCCTTCGGTTTTTGCCTTCGGGAGTACGATAATGGATGACGAAGCTCTTCAGTCCGGACGGCATGACTTGCACGCCGAAACCGCGCAGCTCGCGATCCCAGCAAAAACTTTCCCGACCTTCGACCCCAACCTTGGAAGGTTTCAGAGCTTCGACAACCCGTTTTGTGAGTTTTTCCGTTGCCATTCAAAGCACTCCGACGAGTTTGCTTAGAATCTCCCGGTTCGGCCGCATTCAAACCAGAATCTAAGCGCTTGAAAGCAAGTCGGAGCGTATCGCCGGACAGTCTCGTCGGCAACTGGAATCAAGTATCATATTGATAATGCGTAGTTTATCGCACGTTAGAAAGCCATAGCGTACACGCGCATAAGTAGATAAAGAACCTTGCCAAGGTTGGGGTCGAGGGTTCGAATCCCTTCGTCCGCTCCAATTCCTCTCGGGACATCAAACAGATAAGGGCGGCCAGTGGCCGCCCTTTCTGCTTATTTGGGCCTCAAATCCGCCGAAAATAAACTTGATGTAAGCACTTGGCGGAAAGTTGCCGGATAGCTTGCGTGGCTTCGGCGAGTGGAATTCTCTCCATTTTCCGAGCCATCCCAGCCCCAATTATCGGCACGGCTCTACCGACACTGTGATGGGGCGGGGATGCCGCACCCCTGTCAATTTCCATCATCCCGATCCGGTCGTTCACTTCGGCGCCCTTCAGTTTGGGGGGGCTCCCGTTGCCCACGCCGCCGTCAGCATCGCCTGCTGCACCCATCCTCCGTAGGCGTATCGCACGCCATCTCTGACCGGTCAGCAGCCCGTCAGACGGCTACGCTCCACCGCCAACCCGAACAAGGGGCGTGCCTGGATGCCGACATAGCTTCCGGCAAGAGCGGCGGCGAACCACGCCCAACCGTGCAGGCTTGATGAGGCGATACCGCTGAAATAGGCCCCGATGTTGCAGCCATAGGCCAGGCGCGCGCCATAGCCCATCAACAGACCGCCGACCACGGCAGCCGCCAGAGAGCGCGGGGGCACCCGCCAGGTCGGCGAGAATTTGCCGGCCAGCCCGGCAGCAGCCAAGGCGCCGATGACGATGCCGAAATCCATCACCGAGGTGATGTCCTGGAAGACGCTGGCCTGTAGCACCTGGGCGCGGGCTGGTGCGCTCCAATAGCCCCAAGAGGCCACGTCCAAGCCGCCAGCGGCGGCGATCTTCGATCCCCACAGGGCAAAACCTGACGTGACGCCCCAGGGCCGGCCAGCCAAGAGCAAGGTGGCCAGATTAACCAGAACCAACGCCACGGCTCCCCAGGCCAGCGGCCAGGAGCCACGGGACAACCGCGTGAACAGGCCGGTCACAGGACGGGGCGTGACAGCAATCGTGCCGTGGCGGCGGCGCTCCAGCACCAAACTGATCCAAGCCACGGCGGCAAACGCTGCGAGATTAAGGGCAAGAGCCGGCAGCAGGCCCAGAGTCGCGATGAGGGAAATAGGGCCAAGGTCCGGCAGCGTCTTCCACAAGGGCAGGTGATAGACGCCGATGGCCGAACCGGCAATGAAGCCAGCCAGGGTCACCACCATGCGCGTGCTGCCGCCGCCCACGGTATAAAGGGTGCCAGAGGCGCACCCACCCCCCAATTGCATGCCGATACCGAACAGGAAGGCCCCCAGCACCATGGAATATCCCACGGCGCCGATCTCGCCC
>DATGZW010000262.1:0-5057 GCA_035297005.1 Patescibacteria group bacterium | reverse complement strand
CTGGTGGAGATCGGCGGCACCGTCGGCGACATCGAAAGCCTGCCGTTCCTGGAAGCCATCCGCCAGTTGGCCAACGAGTTGGGCCGGTCGCGGACCATGTTCGTGCATCTGACGCTGGTGCCCTACATTCCCTCTGCCGGCGAGTTGAAGACCAAGCCGACCCAGCACTCGGTCAAAGAGCTGCTGTCGCTCGGTATCCAGCCCGACATGCTGATGTGCCGTTCGGACCGCGATATTCCGATGGTCGAGCGCCGCAAGATCGCGCTGTTCTGCAATGTGCGCGAAGAGGCGGTGATTCCGGCCCTGGACGTCGACACCATCTATCAGGTGCCGATCAGCTATCATGAACAGGGGCTGGATGAGCAGGTCTGCAAGCATTTCGGCCTGACCGACGCCAAGCAGCCCGACCTGACCCGCTGGAAAAAGATCGTCGAGCGCGTTCACTTCCCCGAGGGCGAAGTGACCATCGCCGTGGTCGGCAAGTATACCAGTCTGCTGGACAGCTATAAGTCGCTGGCCGAGGCGCTGCATCATGGCGGCATCGCCAATAATGTGCGGGTCAACCTGAAGTGGCTGGACTCGCAGATCTTCGAGTCGGAATCCGCCGTCCATCATCTGGAAGACGTCGATGGCATTCTGGTGCCGGGCGGCTTTGGTGAACGCGGCGTGTCGGGTAAGATCGCCGCCGTGCGCTTCGCCCGCGAGCACAAGGTGCCGTATTTCGGCATCTGTTTCGGCATGCAGATGGCGGTGATCGAGGCGGCGCGCAACCTCGGAAACCTGCCCAAAGCCAGCTCGACCGAATTCGGCCCCTGCGATGAGCCGGTTGTCGGTTTGATGACCGAATGGGTTCGCAACAATCAGTTGGTCCGCCGCGCCGCCGGCGACGATCTGGGCGGCACCATGCGTCTGGGCGCTTATGACTGCCATCTGGTCACCGGCACCAAGGTCGCCGAGATCTATGGCAAGAAGATGATCAGCGAGCGCCATCGCCATCGCTTCGAAGTCAATATCGACTATCAGGATCGCCTGAAAGCCGCCGGTCTGCTGTTCTCCGGCCTGTCGCCCGACGGCGTGCTGCCGGAAATCGTCGAGCGGCTGGATCATCCGTGGTTCATCGGCGTGCAGTTCCATCCCGAACTGAAATCCAAGCCGTTCGATCCGCATCCGCTGTTCACTTCGTTCATCCAGGCCGCCGTTCAACAATCCCGTCTGGTGTAGGTTTCCCATGACCCAAGCCCGCCGCTTTTCCATCGGTTCCGTGACCATCGGCAACGATCTGCCGTTCGTCCTGATTTCCGGCCCCTGTCAGATGGAGAGCCGGGCGCATGCGCTGGAAACGGCGCAGGCGTTGAAGGAAATGTGCGACCGCGAAGGCGTGCCGCTGATTTACAAGACGTCGTTCGACAAGGCCAACCGCACCAGCGTCGGTACCGCGCGCGGCATCGGGCTGGAGGCGGCATTGCCGATCTTCGCCGAGATCAAGGAAACCTTCGGCATTCCGGTGCTGACGGACGTCCATTCGCCCGAGCAATGCGGGCCGGTGGCCGAGGTTGTGGACGTCTTGCAGATCCCCGCCTTCCTTTGCCGTCAGACCGACCTGTTGTTGGCAGCGGGTGCTACCGGGCGGGCCGTCAACGTCAAGAAAGGTCAGTTCCTGGCGCCGTGGGACATGGTCAATGTCGCCAAGAAGATCGAGAGCACCGGCAACACCAAGGTGATGCTGTGCGAGCGCGGCACCAGCTTCGGCTATAACACCTTGGTGACCGATTTGCGCGGCCTGCCGATCATGGCGCGCACCGGTTGCCCGGTGGTGTTCGACGCCACCCATTCGGTGCAGCAGCCGGGCGGGCAGGGGACGACCTCTGGCGGCCAGCGCGAATTCGCGCCCATTTTGGCGCGGGCGGCGGTGTCCATCGGCGTCGCGGCGGTGTTTGCCGAGGCGCATGAGAACCCCGACTGCGCCCCCAGCGACGGCCCCAACATGATCCCGCTTTCACAGATGCCGGACTTCATCGCTACTTTGGCGGCGTTCGACCGGCTGGCGAAGAGTAATCCTATCCGCATTGCCTGAAATAGTTTTCCAGGAGACCGTCGATGAGCGCGATTACCGATATTCATGCCCGTGAGATCCTCGATTCCCGCGGCAACCCGACCATTGAGGTCGATGTTATTCTTGAATCCGGCGCTTTCGGTCGCGCCGCCGTCCCGTCGGGAGCCTCCACCGGTGCCCATGAGGCGGTCGAACTGCGCGACGGCGACAAGAGCCGTTACGGCGGTAAGGGCGTGTTGCAGGCCGTCGAATCGGTCAATGGCGAGATCTACGACGCGCTGTCGGGCATGGATTCCGAGGATCAGTTGATCCTCGACCGCACCATGATCGACCTTGACGGCACCGCCAATAAGAGCCGCCTGGGCGCCAACGCCATCCTTGGCGTGTCGCTGGCGGTGGCCAAGGCGGCGGCGGAAGAGGCCGGCTTGCCGCTTTATCGCTATGTCGGCGGCGCTTTCGCCCACACCCTGCCGGTTCCGATGATGAACATCATCAATGGCGGCGCCCATGCCGACAACCCGATCGACATTCAGGAATTCATGATCCAGCCGGTCAACGCCGGTTCGGTCGCCGAGGCCATTCGCACGGGCGCCGAGGTTTTCCATGCCCTGAAGAGCGCGCTGAAAGGTGCCGGCCACAACACCAATGTCGGCGATGAAGGCGGCTTCGCGCCGAACCTGAAGAGCTCGGAACAGGCTTTGGACTTCGTCCTCAAGGCCATCGAGGCCGCTGGCTATAAGCCGGGCGAGGACGTCACCTTGGCCCTCGACGCCGCATCGAGCGAATTCTTCAAGGACGGCAAGTATGTGCTGGCCGGCGAGAAGAAGACCCTCGATAGCAAGGCGATGGTTAAGTACTACGCCAAGCTGGTCGCCAACTACCCGATCGCGTCCATCGAAGACGGCATGGCCGAGGACGATTGGGAAGGCTGGAAGTTGCTGACCGAAACTCTGGGCGGCCAGATCCAGTTGGTCGGCGACGACGTGTTCGTGACTAACCCGGTGCGCTTGGCCGAAGGCATCCGTCAGGGCGTGGCCAACTCGATCCTGGTCAAGGTCAACCAGATTGGCACCCTGTCCGAGACCCTGGAAGCGGTCGAGTTGGCGCATAAGAATGGCTACACCGCCGTTCTGTCGCATCGTTCGGGTGAGACTGAGGATTCGACCATCGCTGATCTCGCGGTGGCGACCAATTGCGGCCAGATCAAGACCGGCTCGTTGTCGCGTTCGGACCGTCTGGCCAAGTACAACCAGTTGATCCGCATCGAAGAGGAATTGGGGCCGGTTGCCGCCTATGCCGGCCGCTCTATCCTGCGCGCCCAGAAGTAAGTGACCATCCGGCGGGCGAGGCGGCTTTACAGCTGCCTCGCCCGTATTTTTTTGCCTGGAAGCTGGGACGCGGGATGCCGGCAACGGCTAATTTAGCGGATTATTTCCCTATCGACGAGTTCTGCCCACCCCCTACATATGGTCCTGCAGCGCAGCATACCCCCGCATGCTGAAATGTTCATGTTCTGTTTCTGAAATATGGGCGTGTTGATTTAGGCTTTAATTTCCCGATTTCTGTCAGGACCATTGTCTCCTGCTTGTGACGGCCGTCACCGACGGCGCTGTCGTTTCATTGTCACACTATGACAATGAAATATAAGCCGGGTGAATACGTGTTGACGGCAGGAATCGGAGTGTGATTGCATGCGCACTATGATGATTCTCGTTGAAATCCGCCGCCGCGCCCGACTCGTCATTGGCCCATTTATTGGCCTGACCGCTGTGGTGTATTTCGCCTATCATACGGTGCAGGGCGACCGTGGTCTGATCGCTTGGTGGCGGCTCAACCAGGAAATCAAGCAGGCCGAGGAAACCCTGAGCCATCTCGACGAGACCCGCGAAGTGATGGACCGCCGCGCCGTTTTGCTGCGTCCCGACCATCTTGACGCCGACATGCTGGAAGAGCGGGCGCGTCTGATGCTGAACATGGGGCGAGAGGATGAGGTCGTGGTTCTGCGCCCTCGCTCCTAGGGTTATCCCGCAAGCCGGCTTTCGTTAGACTGGGGGGCTGCACCCCAGTCCGAAAGTTCGTAGCTCATGAGCCAAGCCCCGTCCCCGACGTTTTCGCCCCTCGGCAGAGGCCTTACCCTTGCCATGGCGATCGCCTGCGGCATTGGTGTCGCCAATATCTATTATAACCAGCCGATGCTTGGCGTGATCAAGCGCGACTTTGCCGGCTCGGCCGCCCTGGGCATGATCCCCACGGCGACCCAGCTCGGCTATGCGTTCGGCCTGTTTCTGCTGGTGCCGCTGGGCGATTTGATGGATCGGCGGCGGTTGATCGTCATGCAGTTCGTCGCCCTTGGCGTCGCCTTGATCCTGGCGGCGCTGGCGCCGTCACCTGGTATTCTGCTCGGTGCCTCGCTGCTGGTCGGAGCGGCTGCCACGGTGGCTCAGCAAATCGTGCCCTTCGCCGCTTCGCTGGCGAGTCCGGAAAAACGCGGTGGCACCATCGGCACGGTGATGGGCGGGCTGCTCTGTGGCATCCTGTTCAGCCGCACTTTGGCCGGTTTCATAGCCACGCAGTTGGGCTGGCGTGAGATGTTCTGGTTGGCGCTGCCGTTGGCGTTGGGCACCGCCGGGGTGATGGCGGTCACCTTGCCGCGCAATTATCCGCATGCAGGGCTGCGCTATGGGGCGGCGTTGCGCTCATTGGCGCATCTGTGGCGGCAAGAGCCGACCTTGCGGGCTGCCACGGTGTTGCAGGCGGCGCTGTTCGCCGCCTTCTCGGCCTTTTGGACCATTCTGGCGCTGCATTTGGAAGAGCCTTGCTTCCATCTCGGGGCGGATGCGGCTGGTCTGTTCGGTATCGTCGGTGCCGTCGGAGTGTTCGCCGCGCCACTGGCTGGGCGTCTGGCCGACCGGCGCGGGCCGCAGCTGGTGATTGCCCTGGGTTCGGTGCTGACACTGGCCTCGTGGGTGATCTTCGGTCTGTGGGGTCGCCTTGCCGGGCTGGT